>MAGU01000062.1 GCA_001717025.1 Candidatus Methanomethylicus oleisabuli
CTTCAGAGTAGTTTTGGCTTCCGAGATCAGGGCTGAACAATGGTCAGACCCTATACGGCTACCCAAAAAGTGATACATTTCTAGGCATATATTAAACTATCTTAGCCATCAACTGGAAATTTTTTTCAGTTGTTTTTTGTACATTTCGATGATTTCAGCTTCTGTTGTGGCATCCTCGGCACGTTTATCGTCCCTCCAATTCCCTGTGAACCTTGGAAAGCGTATGGCGAGACCCGCCCCCTTTCTTATAGCATCGGTCCCGCAGGTGTGTACCGGCGAGAGCGTAATCTCGGCACCCAACACCTCCACTACTTGAGATGGCAGCAGCCATACGTCTGGGACAAGTTTTGAGTCTACCCTCGCGTGCCGGTGAGGTATGGTGTACCGCTCAAAGCGCACATTCATGTCCTTAAGATCCTCGTCTGTGAATCCCGTACTGCACTTACAGACGGTCTTGAATGTGTCCTCGGGCTCGCTGTATGCTGCTAGAAGCAGAGAACTGAGGCACCCAGCCCTCTTCCCGGTCCCCATAGACGCGCCGACGGCCACGAGGTCTACGGTATCGTGCAACTCGCTCTTATAATCACGCTTGTACTTTATCCAAAGCCATCCCCTTGCCCCAGCGGCGTATACGGATTCCGGCCCAATGGATTTGGCCATGATGCCCTCACATCCGTTCGAGACCGCCTCCTCGAAGAACCGCTCAAGTACCGTGGCATCGCTAACTATGGCCTGTTCAGCCAGCCTCAACAGAGGACCTTCGTGCACCGCCTTCGCTAAGCGAGAGCGGCGTTCGCTGTATGGAAGCGGTGTCAGATCCTGCCCATCCAGAACTAATGCGTCGAAGAGCCTGACCGATGCGGGATAAGCGAGTGCCATCTTCTCAACATCATACTTCCTTCTCCTGTGCATCAGCTCCTGAAACGGCAGAAGTTCGTAGGTCGAGGGGTCGATGGCCACAATTTCCCCCTCAATGATGTATGATGTGGATGCGACAGCACCGTTGACTATCGCCGCTACATCAGGGTAGTGGTGATCGATGTTCTCTAGTCGGCGTGAGAACAGGTGCGGTTTAGCATCGCCTTCCCCAAAATGGATCTGCACTCTCTCGCCATCGTACTTGTATTCGACTGCGCACCTGCCACCCATCTTCTCGAGTATCTCCTCGGCAGACGAGAGCCGCTCAGCAAGCATTGGCCTTATCGGACGGCCTGGCGTCGGGCGCAACTTTTTGAGCGCCTCCACGCCCTCGGTCGCCAGTATAGTGGCAACGCTACCGAGGTCGCTAGTGATGTTGTAGGCGCGCTCAATGGTCTCGCGGGCAGACTTCGAGCCGCAGTATGTAATAGCCAAGGCATCCAGAATGGTCATATCGGCCACTCCTAAACGCAATGCCCCGGCTATGGTCCTTACGATATACAACGCCTCCCGCGGAGTGGCGTCCCTGATGAGGTCGGCGATTAGACGCAACTTCCGCTCCTGTGATCCTTCTCCCTGTGAGCGGGCAACGGCGTCTAGCGAAGAGTAGACAGACTCTATAGTCACTTTGCTTGATTCTGATGGATTGGCGAATGAGTCGAGGGTGGACTGGCGCTTCCCTTTGGAGAGCAACGTCTCGGCAACCCTTCCCAAGTCGCCTAGCGTCTTATATAGGCGATCCACTTCGGATTCAGAAGTTGCAGTCGCTTGTGAGATGCATTTCATTATAAGACGTTCGGCGACCCCCAATTCTATCGGTTCGAATTCAGGATAAAGACGACCCTGAGTCAGGTATACCACCCTCCCAATGAGGTCGGACGGACACCTCTTGAAGAATGAGACCAATATTTCGGTTATCTCCAGCCGCTTTGTTGTATCGCCGATCTTATCGTATACCTCGACCAGCTCAGAGTATAGCAAGATCGCCACCACGACAAACAAGTAATAGATGGGGGCGGTTTATCAATATATGTTCATGTATGATCGCAGGGAAACGATTTATAATGTAACCATGTACGATTGCTGAGTGAGCCGGGGATTGATTTGCTCAAAGCGATAATCTTTGACCTGGATGGAGTCATCGTCAAGTTCAACTTGAACAGCCGCAGGATTAAGGAGGATATGATCACAGGAATTGAGGCAAGCGGCTTCCCCAAAGGGAAGCTGAGTGCTGAAGAGCCTTTCTCAGTTATGAAAGAGATGATCACCCGGCATTTCGCCTTCATTGGTAAAGGGTGGATGGCGGATGGCATCATAAAGAAGGCAGAGAGCGTCAGGATAGAGCACGAGGTGGCGGCTGCAAGGGAGACTGAACTCCTGCCAGGTGCAAAGCGGGCGCTACAATTCATAAAAGGCAAGGGGCTGAAGATTGCCCTCTTCACTTACAACAACAGCCAAGCGGCTGAAATCGCGCTGTCGAGGCACGGCATTAGAGGGTGTTTCGACGTAATAATATCAAGGGACATGGTCCAGAAACCAAAACCCGACCCAGCACACTTGAGTGCAGTATTGGAGAAGCTCGGGATTAAAAACGATGAGGCGATTGTCGTCGGAGACAGCGAGATGGACATAAAGCCCTCCAAGGCGCTTGGTGTAAAGGTTGTTGCAATGACGACAGGCGTAGGCCACAGCGAGGAGCTTTCATCGCTCGATCCCGAGTATGTCATATCCGAGATGAGTGACCTAGAGGGCATAGTGGAGAGGCTGAGGGATGTCGGGAATTAGGCGGTCCTTTTCTCAATCATCCGCTCAAGCGTCCACCTTATGGAGCTGCGAAGCTCCCTGACCCGCGCATCCTCGTCAATATTCGTGATACGGATCTCTTTTATGATGTCGCCGTCCAAGATTACTTCATGGTCTATGATGGACATAGGGTCCTTTGATCCGGCATCGACCGCCATTTCATCCTTCCTGCGCATCTCCCCGATCACCCTGTCAATAAAGAATGATTGGAATGGCGGCGTCTTGGCGCTCAACCTAAGTGATGGATGTGGAACGATCCTGACGCTGTATTGACCTATGTAGAGAGTGCCCAACTCTTCGCCGTTTTTAGACTTGATTGGAAATCCCTGCTCGTCCGCCCCTGGGGCTTCGCTTGGGGGTTGAGTGCTCGGCGGCGCTCTTTGCGGGGCGGGACCCTCAGTTGTGTGTGGCGCATACGACTTTTCTTGCGCCCGCGGTGCGACGTATGGCGATGGGGCTGGCGCGGCGGCCGGGGCGGCGGTAATTTTGGCAGCGACGGCCTCGGGCTCGACTTGTACTGCTGGCGCATCAGCATGCTGCAGAACCAACTTATTTGCCGGCTTGAAGCTCATCTTTGTAAGCGCCTCGTCAATAACCTTCAAAGCTATCCTCAAATTACGAATGTCGCGTTCCGCCCTCTCAATCCGTTCTTCTAGATCTCTTTTGACCTCAGCCAAATCTCTCGTATCGGATTCAGACATGCTCATCCACTCCAAGAAGATGCTGCCACCCATACAGGCAGGACAGACATGCATCCCTATGATGTGGCTGCATTTTAAAGTTATCATAGTGCAGCAAAATGGATCCGCAAACGCATGACAGGGGCAGGCATTTCTTTAAAGCGACGCGTAAGAAATCAGCGCATATGAGACCATCATCGTGTGCTCATTCAGAGGGCAATTATCAGGGTCGACAGATGGTTGGGGCGGTCATTTCTTCAATTCGGTAAAGAAGTTAGTCCCGAGGTGCAGCATCGGCGTGCTAGTCCGCCACACCTCGCCAAAACCCTTCGATGAAACGCCGACAACGTTTCCGAAGATGAGGGAGTGGTCGCCCATCTCGAGCATCCGGTTCAGCTTGCACTCGATAACACCTATGGCATCCTCTATAATGGGCGTCTTTAGCATCCGTGATGGCGCATACTTGAATAAGGTGGATTTATCCATCGACGCGCCGGAGTTGTATCCTGCCATCTCGACTTTATCGACCAGCGCCATATCAGGTATGTTGATCGTGAATTCTCCTGAATTCTGTATAAGATTGTGCGTAAACCTTGAGGGCGCAATGGCTATCGCAACTATCGGCGGGTTTACCGAAACAGGTGTGTGCCAAGCGGCGACCATCGCATTTGGTTTCCCGTCTAGCCTAAGTGAAACGACGATTGTGACCACGCGGGGGCACAGTAGCCGATAGTAGAGGCTGCTCAGATCCTTGGTAATTGCGTCCATATTCCATTAACTGGAAATGAGGATAAAAAAGCGTTTGGGTTG
>MAGU01000063.1 GCA_001717025.1 Candidatus Methanomethylicus oleisabuli
ACATTGGCGGGGAGCGCGGCGCGGAGAGGCTGGACAGGTGATGGCGGGATGCATAGGGGCAAGACGCGATGCCAGCAAAAGAAGGTAGTGCCGGGGGCGGGATTCGAACCCGCGATTTCCGGATGTCTCATCTGAGAGCGCCATGTCCACTATTTCGGATTATGAGTCCGGCGCTCTAGCCAGGCTGAGCCACCCCGGCAACGCGGTTTTTTTATCGCAACCGTCTATTTTAATTCTTCTGGTAGAGGGAAAAAAGGTGGAGCCCTGGCGGCTCCCAATGATGGTCACTCGGTCGCCTCTTCCTGTGCGCCGATCTGCTGGGGGATGGGCTGCAGCACGCGGCGCCTCCTGATGGCTGTGAGAGTGTCTCCCTCCCATACGAACTCCAGCCTCTGCCTGCCCTCGTGGACGGTTCGCTGCAGGATCGCGCCCACAACGATCGGCAGCATCACGGTCGTCTCCCCGTATGCGGTCGCCCTCGATGCAGATGAGGAGACCTTGCCCCAGGACTTCGCCTCGTCCAGGGTGCTCCCGGAGAGCCCTCCCCAGTGGGGCGCGTCCGCGGTTATCTGGAAGGCGTATGAGTGCCCCTTGGTATAGTCGAACATCACGGTCGCATCGTTGATGTAGTTCTTCGGGACTCCCCCTCCGATGTAGACCGCCCCGGTCTTCTTCGACTTGAGGACGATCTGCCCTATCTCGAAGTTGTCCTTTATCGTGTCGATCATCACAGGGGGGATGCCGGCAGCCCTTGCCTTCCGGTAGTGGTTAGCCATCCCTATGCCTATCGAGCTGTCGGCTATAGCGGGGCAGAATACCGGCACGCCATACTGGTAAGCCGCGTGCAGGATCGAGCCGGTGTCGCTGACGGTGCCGCCCAGAAGGTTGAGGAACTCGCGCGTCGAGTACCTCTTCGCCTCGAGCGAGTCGCAGAAGGCAGTTATCGAGTTGTCGCACTTGACGAAGCCGATCTCGTCGACGTAGGCATCGTAAATCCGGTTTATGTATAGGTCGTGCAGCTTCGAGTCGTCCGAGTCCACAGAGCCGCGGTAGTGGCTGAACCCCCTTGCGGCGTAGTAGTCCTGGTAGAGGATGGCGCCGGTCGAGACCACGACGTCGACGATGCCGTACGCGATCATGTCGCGGATGACCTTGCGCATGCCGCCGGCTATCAGGGCGCCCGTGAGCCCGAGCATGACGGTCGGCCGCCGCTTGTCAAGAAGCATGTTCTCGTATACCCTGACGCAGTCCGCCAAGTTCCTAGCCTGTATCCCGCAGTGGCTCCAAGCCTCTACGAGATCGCTGATGGTGCGCACCCCCGCGAGATCGACTGGGCGCATCTTCTCGCGTAGGAGGCTCGCGCGCTTCTTCTCGTCGAGGCCATACTGGACCTGGAAGTTGTGTATGCATTTCTCTTTGTTGCCAGTTTGCACATCATCCCACCTCTTGTTTTGGAGCACCTAGGATTGGAGCGCGGCTGGCGGCAGTATTCTAGCCATCGTAGCCAAGAAGCAGCTGCGCGGGCGGGCGAACGGGGCAATCTATTTGCGACCGTGGAAGCGGCAGTACGATGCAGGCTCTGGGGCGCGGAGAGTGAGGCGCCCTCTCCTGATGCTATGTTTAGTTTAGCATTTTTGCATATCTTATAAGAGTTGCCTTCGACGATAGACGCCCCCGCCGGGGCTGGCAGGCGCACCAGGGGGCATTCCTGATGATGGCGGGCATGGCTGATAGTGCAGCTTAACGTCGATAGTCGAAACAAAAGGGGCTTACCGGCGGCTTCTATGCCGGGGCGGGCGGTCCTGTTCGGCGCTGGCGAGTCGGGTATGGGCGACCGCGCTTTCCAATCGGCCGCCAGCAGCCCTGGGATAACCCACACCCATCTTTTTCAGCGGGTTTTTATCGCCTAGCGAGCACAAAAATCTTTTTAAATCGACTCCTGCCTTTAAGGAACGGCGCAGGCAGGAGATGCCCTAGTAGCTCAGCCCGGCAGAGCGACGGTTTTGTAAACCGCTGGTCGGGGGTTCAAACCCCTCCTAGGGCTCCATCGAACCTTTTCTTGGAAAGAAGACGTTCACGAAAAGAAGCGGTTT
>MAGU01000064.1 GCA_001717025.1 Candidatus Methanomethylicus oleisabuli
GTATCCAAAGCCTTACTGGAGTCGGATTATAGGTTTTCATTATTTTGTCCCCCAACCTTTCTAAAGATTAATTGTTTTTTAGTCAAACAATTATACACTTATCTCAAATAAATGTTTTTCGGTATTTCTGGTGATAGAAAAAAAGTTTCAGCACAAACGTATCTTTAAATAAATGCTTTCGTTATATTTTTACGATGTCCGAATTAGAAGGGCTTAAAACTTCACTTTCAGGCGGTTGGAAGGCACTACGTTCTGATGTGGCACTTTCAGCATATGCCGCTCTTAGTGTAGCGTATGTTTATATCATCTTTTCAAATTACTCTACAATATCATCAAGTGTTGCATCCTCACAAATGCCATTTTTTCTATTATTTCTTATCATCTGCACTTTGACCTCTTTGGCCATAGGCGCCATCGTGGCAACTAAATTGAATAAATGGCATCATTCGGTTATGAATATCCTTGGCATCCTCTTCGGTTTGATACTGCTTTCGCCTTTTGAGGGCGATATCAAAATCATACTGCTCGCAATACTTGGTGGCACATCAAGCAGTATCGTGCTTCCTGACCTATTGAATTACGTTATCAGTTTAACTCGATTTGAAAACAGAGGCGCAGCATCGGGAATATTTCTGTTTATTGTTTATACATTGCTATCCATTACCTCTATCGTAATATCTGACATCACAACGCTTGCCGCTGTCATAATTCTATTCAAATTCGCATCTCTCGCCTTGGCAAATAAAAGTACATTCTCAATTAAAATAACTGAAGACCTCCCGAGCGCCAGTTCCAGCTTCAATACAAAGCTATACTTTTTCATCATCTGGGTCATTTTCCTTCTCGTCGATGCGATAGCAACTAACGTGGCTATGCAGTTGGTACCCATGTCCGAACTATATTTCATTAGCCTCTATTCCACACTGATAGGTTTATTTTCAATGGTTCTTGGTGGATTTTTGATGGATATAAAGGGCAGGAAGAAGATCATGGTATTCGCTTATGCCTATTTGGGCGCAGAATACGCATTAGTAACTCTTTCTTATGGCACATTCATTGGATACACCTTTCTAGACGGAATAGCTTGGGGCATACTTACTACGCTATTCACATTGGTGATTTGGGGCGATCTATCCCTGCCTACAAATCGGCCAAAGTATTTGGCCACCTCGCTAGGGATCTCCACCTTTATGTTTTTTTTATCGAACACTCTCCAGATGATCGAGTTGCCCTTGTTAGCGGTGCAGACCTTCCCGCTTACGAGCATCTTCCTGTTCATCGCCGTTATCATTACCCTATATCTCCCTGAGACACTGCCTGATAAGGTCGTACAGGCAAGAGATCTGCAGGATTATATCGAGCGGGCCAAGCGCATAAAAGAAAAATATGATTAAAAAATGTAGTGGTCTGCTTAGATTAGGTCGATCTTGGCGGCTATTACCCTGAGCGCCTCGGTGAACGGGTGCTTCGGATAGTTATATGCGAATATAGACGCCCTCTTCATCCTTCCCACCTCACAGTAGCAAGGTAGGAGCCCTATCACCGCCTCCTTGTACTTGGATTGCAGCTCCTCAACTATCTTCGATTTGTCTATGTCCATGAAGTCCGCTCCGCCTATTGCCTTATTTATTATGACCACCGTCTTCTTCTGGAAGACCTCGTAGAGCTCGCCAATCATCTTAGTCGTTCCATGGATGTCCGAATCATCGAGTGTAGATACCACGATCGCAACATCCGCGGCAACGACTGCATTGATAGATGAGTACTGAATCCCTGGGCTGGTGTCGGCAATTACGATATCATACTTCAGATTCTCCAATAGCTCCTTCCTCATGCTTAGGATCCTGTGGAGCGCCTCGGTCTCCCACTTTCTGCCCTTGGATATCATGTCCCTGATCGCCTCCGTCGAGAAGTCGGCGAACCCGACATGGAGAGTTCCCTTATTCTCTACCTTCGACGAGCAGTCGACTAGGCACTCCTCAACCTTCGCCGTGCCATTAAGCACATCATTTACCCATCTCTTGATTCCTTTAGGCTCGAATACGACGTGCTGCGTAGGCGCCCTGAAATCTAGGTCAATCAGGCATACCCTCTTGCCCTGCAACGCATAGATGGTGGCCAGGTTTGCAGAGAGGTAGCTCTTACCGGTTCCACCCTTAAACGAATGTATGGTGACAAATTTTCCCATCGATCATTCCCCGTCGCGTAATACAAAAAATATCTGATGTTTTCTCCTGACCTTCTTAACATATCCCAGCCTCACTAGCTGGTTGAGGTAGCCGCTCTCGATGGCGCGGGCCCTCCCTGTCAGTTGAGACACTTCGTCAGCCCTTCCCTCTATCAACTTCGCCAATGCGAGCATAGTCTTCCTGAGGTGGTCCGGGAGCTTGAGAAGTATGCTGACGTCGAGACCGCTGCTCGATTCGTCATCCCCCCCTCCAACCGCCTCTTTCTCGATGCGGGGCATACGCGCAAGCTTGAGGAGTTCCTGCTGATCGCTTATTATCTGCTCGAGACAGCTCTTAATTGCCTGCACCTCTTGCCCGAGCCTCTCCATTGCCTGCTTGAACTCCTCTTCTTGAACCCCCATCAAAATGCAGCTCTTAGTATCTCTGTTCAACAGTTATTATTTTAAAATATATACTTTTCGTATATCTGTTTTACACTTATATTTATCATCGCGACTCGAATCAGACCCGCAATCGCTTTTAATACCCCCTCGTCAATAGTCTCTGTCCAAGGTGCTAGCAGATGGGAAAGATCAAGATAGCCGTTGTCGGAGTTGGAAATTGTAGCTCCGCTCTTGTACAAAGCACTCTGTATCATAAGGAGAACCACTCTGGGCTGATTCACCCCGTCGTTGGGGGCTACTCCCCTTCAGATATAAGCGTAGTGGCCGCATTTGATATCGACTCTCGAAAGGTCGGGCGGGACCTATCCAATGCCATCTTCGCTGCACCAAACGTTGCCCAAAAGTTCTGTGGGGTCCCTGAGCTAGGGACAGTCGTAGTCAAGGGTCCCGTGCTGGATGGCGCGGATGGTGTGTTGAAAGAACTCATCAAGGTCGACCAATCAAAGGAGGTCGATGTTACGGAGTATCTCACGAGAGCTGGATGCGAGATCGTCGTCTGTCTGCTGCCTACGGGCTGCACGAAGGCCGCCGAATACTACGCCTCCTGTGCCGCAGAGGCGGGTTGCGCATTCGTGAACTGCACCCCCTCTAGAATTGCATGTGATGAGCGGTGGGTCGATACCTTTGAAGGCAAGTCCCTGCCTTTGGTGGGGGATGACCTCATGAGCCAAATTGGTGGTACGGCGTTCCATATGGGGCTCCTAGACCTCCTTAAGCAGCGCGGTGTAAGGATCGACAATACATACCAGCTCGACATAGGCGGGTCCATGGAAGCATTCGGCGTCCTAGAAGACTTCCGCAGGGAATCCAAGCGCAAGGTCAAGGCAGATGCCATTAAGCAGTTCCTGCCGGCCGAATCCGAAGTTGCAACTGGCACATCAGACTTCGTGGAGTTCATGAAGGATCGTAGGACGAGCTACTTCTACATCGAAGGGAATGCCGCGCTCGGCAGTGACGTCGTGATTGATATATACCTCCGCACAGTCGACAGCTCAAACGGCGCCGGAGCGCTGCTCGATATAATCCGGGCGGTGAAGGTCGCCCTCGACCGGCGGGTGGGCGGTCCTTTGATAAGTGTCTCCGCCTACGGATTCAAGAGCCCCCCTGTATGTGCGCCACTTCAAGAATCTCAGAGGTGGTTCGACGAATTCGTTGCAGGCGCTAGGAGCATTTAGGAAAGCTTATCAGCATCCCTTTTTTATCTTCTTCTGCGGACTCTGGTTCTACCGAGTCGGACAAGTGTAAAAGTTGGATATATAATGTCAGAATCAAAAAAGATTGAGGAACTGAATCCCGGATCCAGAAGTGTGGATGTTTTGGCAAAGGTCGTGGAGATCTCCCCCGCCCGAGAGGTATCGACAAAGGACGGATCAACGCATAGCGTCGCCGACGCGTTGGTTGCAGACGAGACCGCCTCCATAATCCTGAGCCTTTGGGACAGCGACATCTCGAAGGTCAAGCCTGAACAGACCGTGATGGTTAGGAATGGGTACGTCTCCCTCTTCAGGGGAAATATGCGTCTCAACGTAGGCAAATATGGGACGCTCGAGGATTCGACGGAGTCTCTGGCATCAGTGAACACCGAAAACAACGTATCGAACCGTTCCTACGACCAGCAGATCCCGAGGTTCAAACCCTTGTACCACGACGACCGTGGCTTCAGGGGCAGGGGACGAAGGCGTTAGCTGAACGCGATTCCCCTACACCTCTTTGACGGTGCTGTCGCTATGCCCATATCGTACACTCAAGCCCAAGACATACAGCTTTTGATGACCGACCTCGTGAGAACGATCCCTATGGGCTATATCGACCCCGACCGCGTGGCGTGCTACAGGAGCCGGGGCTCGCGGTCAAAGAGGGGCATTGCACGCTGCTACTCGCTACTGAAGATCTGGCAGCAGGCGCTGGACCTGCCCCCTTACTACATTATAGAGGTAATCTCCGAGAGGTTCGATCACCTATCACAGGAGGATAAGGTGAAGGTGATCATCCACGAGCTCCTTCATATCCCAAAGACATTCGGGGGAGGGCTGCGGCCGCATGCTGGTTATGTTACGCGCAGGGCAATCGATCGGCTCTATTACCGCTATACTTCAAACAAACAGCAGCAATCCCTGTAATAATATCTTATGACTTTTGCTTTCTCTATCCAAATCTTTCAAAAAAAGTGTCTCTTCCCATTTTCGTAACTTTTTTGATAGAAACTATTATAAAGTTACACATGGAAAGCTGATAGCGAGGTACTAAAAATTGGCTGCCGCTAAGAAGAAGGAGTACAAGAAAGCTGAGACGAAGGCAACGAAACCCGTGAAGACTGCTAAGAAAGCCGCGAAGCCGAAGAAGTAGCCGCTTGCGGCCTATCATTTTTTTATTTCCGTCCGTCTATGCAACTATGCCTGTGGCTGTCATGTATTATAAAAACCAACAAACTGTTGACAGGTGGGGGTATACCGCAGTTATGATGCTCCCCATCGGCTTTGCCTGTTTGTTTGGCAAACGTGCTTTAGGCACTGCTCTGCTTGTCGAGAGACGGGCACATAACGCCGCGGTCAATCAGTTGCCGACCCTCCGTATCTGAGGGTTGTAAAATCGCCTCATACACGTTTGCGTTTGAGGGTCAACAGCAACAGGCAGAAGCCCAGCACGACGAGGACTGACAGGCCAACACCGATCGGGAACCCCCTGCCGCCCGATTGGGTGATAAACGTCCTATCCTCGCCGT
Organism: Candidatus Methanomethylicus oleisabuli; assembly: GCA_001717025.1. Classification (GTDB taxonomy): domain Archaea; phylum Thermoproteota; class Methanomethylicia; order Methanomethylicales; family Methanomethylicaceae; genus Methanomethylicus; species Methanomethylicus oleisabuli. The sequence goes on from MAGU01000064.1 coordinate 5,355, forward strand.
AGGCCGTGCCCGCAGAGCTTGTGGCGTAGGCGCGCACGTGGTAGGTGGTTCCTGCCATGAGGCTGGTCAATGTAGCAGAGATATCGCCCGTACCTGTTCCGAGGGCCACCGTTACTATGCCGTCTGCCGTAGTGGGATTGGCAGACGTGCCGTAGACAAACCCCCGCGCCGAAACCGACGCTGTTCCCGCAGCGAGGCGGTAGGCTGTGCCGAGCTTCAGGCAGCGCCATAAAATGAACGGGTAGGCGATGTTGGTCAGTACATGCTGCCTTATTTTATCTGTCCTCATGCTCCGCTTCCCGTTTCCGTTCCTGTTCACGGGGGCATTTTGCAGTTTTCCTAATGCATTCGGCTGATATGAAACTGGGGGCGAAACACTTGCCGTGCCAGAAGTCCAGCTCTTCTATCTCTTCCGCCTCTATCGGCATGCATATCCTGCTCACCATGCCATTCAGCGTGAATGGCAGCCTCGCGAGCCTCGCCTCCCCCTCAGTCACCCATGGGTCGATGGCAAACCCCTCTCCCTTGAGCTTAGTTGCAAGATCCTTCCTCTCGCTGGCGCTCATGAGCATCGCCTGACGGCCCTCGATATAGACATGGAAACCCCTGCCGGAGTAGACGATCTGCAGGTCTTTAAACCCCTGCAAGAGTAGCCTCTTGTGCAATGCCCGCGTCTGCTCGACCGCCCTCCTGAAGCATATGTAGCAGAATTTGAACATGGACGCACTCCCAACGCGGTCCTCCAGGGTGCCGCAGTTGGGACAATCTATGTTCTCTGGGTCTATATCGATCATGAGCTCCTGCCCTATGAGCTCACTGCAGCCCCAGCATCCGTCCCCCCGCCTATCGCAGTCTGCGCATCTATCTGGGTCTTTGTACCTGTTCCTGTCGTAGTAGACGTCTTCGGGAAGGTACTCCAAAACCATCTCTCTCAGCTCCGTTGCATCCGAGGCTGTGAAGTTTAGTAGCTTGCCCCTCTTCAGCCGGTACTTGCCCCTTATGTATCCCGTCTCGTTTCCAGGGTCCATGCTGAAGAGCAAGTTGCCCGCCCTATCATTCTTGGACCTTAGCCATGCTATGGGCCTATTGAAGTCCAGAGCGGCGTAATACTGCCTCCTCTCGACAAGCCTTGCCGGTCTGTGGTTTACCGGGTAGCAATGCCTCAGCTTCATCTGCTCATGACCTGACCTAAAGCAATGCCCCGACGATTATGGGGAGCGTTATCGTCACGTCGCCGAAGACCGCTACCTGCTTCGCTGCTGGCTTGACCTTGCCCCAGGAGATGGCCTCCCTCGGAAGCGCCCCTGAGAGGCTGCCGTCATATTCCTGCGCGGTTGTGAGGTAGACGCAGTATTCTAGCCCATCCTTGAACTGGTTCCACCATATGACGTGGTGCTTGCTTATGCCTCCGCCAATTATTACTGCACCCGTCTTCTTGGAATCGAAGACCATGTTCAGTATGGCGCTCATGTCCTTGAAGAGGTCGAGCCTCAGCCTATTCGTCTGGGAGTAGAAGAAGAGGTTCGTGCCAAACGACCCATCGATTACTCCCGGCACGAAGACCGGCACCCCCCTCTCATATGCCGCCTTGAGGAATGAGCCCTCATCCTCGATCCTCCTGCCGAACTCCGAGAGCAGTTCGCTCGGAGAGACCGATTCCTTGCCCTCTAAGATATCGGGTAGCTCAGCCCTCATCACCTTCTCAATCAGAGGACCGTAGTCCTCGAGAGGTATGACGACATTGCCGAGCCTGTGAATCTCGAGCTCGTTCAACATGACGTCATCCAGCTCGAACTCGCCGGCGCAGTACCTGCCTCCATAACTCCTTGCTATGTCATGGTCGAGCGCACCGCACGTCGTGACTATTGCGCTTGCCCATCCGTTCTTTATCATCTGCGTGATGGTTCCCCTGAGCCCTGTCGAGATTACATTCCCAGTGAACGAGAGGAAGTTCGTGCAGCCGCCAGACGTCATCTCCTTGATTATCTCCGCAGCCTTTGCAATGCGCGGCGCCATGAATCCGCCCATGCCGCCGAACTTTCGAACGAGCTCCTGCAGCCCCGTCTTTCCGTCTACTGTGACATCCTCCACCTTCTTGGAAACTAGCAATTCCCTGTAAGCGCTCTTTTTTGCATCATCACGGAACGAAATTTCAACATCCCCCTTTACAATCGTGATCCATGCGCATCTCTGCCCTCAGATATCTAGCGCCTCCCCTTCCTTAATAATTACCACCTCGCAGACCGCCTTCTTGCAGGTCAGCCGCCTAAACTCTTCTGGGCTCTGCTTTATGGATTCGAACGTGTTGTAGTGCATCGGCACGATCACCTTCGCCCCGATGAGCTCTGCTGCCTTCGCCGCCTCGTAAGGACCCATCGTGAACTTGCCGCCTATCGGCAGAAGCGCAACGGCGGGTCTGTACATCTCGCCTATCAGCGCCATATCCCCAAAGAGGCCTGTATCTCCTGCATGATATACGCTGCCCCCCTCGCCAGAAAAGACGAAGCCGCAGGGGGCACCCGTGTGGAGTGCAGCCGTGCAGTGTATGTCTATTCCCTTGATCTTCACCGTGCCGCCGACATTTACCGAGACGACCTCCTCGACACCGGCGTCAATGGCCGCAGCCTTGTGGTCGCTAATGCAGACCAGCGGCGCCCTGTCCCTCTTCGCAATCTTAAGCGCGTCAGGCCAATGGTCAAAATGTGCATGCGTTGCAGCAACTATGTCCGCGTGCCCAATGTCGTTGAGCTTCAATGCAGAAGATGGATTCTCGCTTACGAACGGGTCGACGACTATGCATTTCCCATCAATGCCTAGCTCGAATCCAGCGTGACCAAGCCATCTCAGCCTCACCATCTCATCTCCAATCAAAAATAAATCGGTCCGTGCTAATAGTCCTAATGGTGCTAGTTATGGATTACGAGGTTACTCCGGATGAAATTCGTATAAAGGTTGGGGATGACGATTATGCCGTACTCGCCTACCACATCGAGGGAAAACGCATATTTTTGGACTCCACCTACACGCCAGACGGGCATCGCGGGCATGGGATAGGTGGCAAGCTCGTGGTCGCTGCTGTAGATTACGCCCGCACTAAAGGTTATTCTATTGTTCCTGTATGCCCTTTTACGGTAGGGTATTTTAAGAAGCACCCTGAATATGATGAAATACTCGAGAAGGGCACGATATGAACGTGTTTTCGGAGAACTCAAAATACATCGCAGCAGCGGCGATGTTGATGTTTCTCGCGTTTACACTGGGCGTAGCCCTGCCAATGGAAGAAGGGTCCATGTCAGACAACCCCCTCTTTGAGGGGCTCGAATCGATTATGAGCTACTACGAACCATACACCCCGTCCAGCGTAATCTTCCTCTTCCTGAAGAATAGCCTTACCGCGTTGCTTGCCTTCGCACTTGGTCCGCTGCTTCTGATTACGCCAATTATGGTGCTCTCCTTGAATGGCTTTATGCTGGGCATAGTCAGCAACGTTGTAGCCTCGCAGGTCTCGCTTGCAGTAGCTCTGGCATCCCTGGCGCCTCATGGAATATTCGAGATACCCGCGCTTGTGTTCGCCTCTGCCGCCGGTCTGCGGCTCGGCTGGTCAGCTATGAGCGCACTAAAATCCAAATTCACCCATGCTCAATTCAGCATGGTGCTTGATCTGACGAAATCCTTCAGGCTCTTCCTCGTCGCCCTCATACTGCTGCTCATCGCGGCCGTCGTCGAGACATACCTCACGCCTTACATCCTAGAGCTCGTCACTGGACCTCTATGACCTCTCCAATATCCTTGGCAGGGGCTATGCCGGAGGTCCTATTCTTAAGCTCATCCTTGAACCGCTGTGATCTGAGCGCCTCTATGAACGCCTTCAGGGAAGGCTTGCTCAGCCTCCTCCTCTCGCAGACGAAGTCGTACTGCTCCTCGCAGACGGGTATGAAATCGAGCCCGTAGGTATCTGCTACCGATCTGAGCGCTACCCCCACGTCCGCCTTCCCCTCCTCTATGGCACGAGCCACCTCCTCGTGCGTCCTTACCTCGTGGTCATACCCCTTCACCTCCGTTATGCTGATACCACTCGTCGCCAAGAGCCTATCCAGCAACTCCCTCGTCCCCGAGCCGAGGTTCCGGTTGATCAGCCTCGCCCGCCCCCTTAGATCGGCGAAGCCCGTTATCCTCTTCGGGTTCCCCCTCTTGACGACAAGGCCCTGCTCGCGGCTATACCCCCTTACCAAAACTGCCATTCCCTGAGGCCATGTGCGGCTCACAGCCGGTATGTTATATCTCTTCGTGACCGGATCGTACAGGTGGATTCCCGCTATGTCCGCCTCGCCGAGCATTACTGCAGTCAGCCCGGCAGAAGACCCGACCTCCACCACCTCGACATCAAAACCCTTGATAATCTCGGCGAGTATCTTCACCCCTGGGCAGCTGCTACCGATTATGGAGAGATCCGGCTTGGCGACCTCCGCGAAGATGTGCCTTTTGCTCTCCCCGAGGAACCTGCCAACCCTGACCTCAAGCTCCTCGTATTGCTTCAGTAAGCTCTCGCCATCTGCCGTCAGCACCGTCCCGCCGCCCCCCTCCCCGCCCCTGAAGCTGTCTCTTATACACATCTG
>MAGU01000065.1 GCA_001717025.1 Candidatus Methanomethylicus oleisabuli
GCGAGAGCTTGAGATTATTCCCTTCCTTACCTACCCCTATTACGTAACTGCCACCGAGCGGATGGAGATAGCTCGAGTATCCTGGTATCTTGAGTACGCCAATTATCTCTGGCGATGTGGGCATTGAAAGGTCAATCACGTAGAACGGGTCTACCTGCCTGAACGTAACTAGGTAGCACCAATCCCCCATGAATCTCGATGAATAGATCCTCTCTCCAGGGGCTATGTTCTCAATCCTGCCTACAACCTCCATATCCATGTTGAGGACGAATACATTGTTCTTTGAGCCGTTGCTTGTCCACTCTGTAGTGGCGATCCTGAAGTATCCGCTATGTTCATCCATGCTGAACTGATCCAAGACGCTTCCTGGCACCACGCCGCTAGCTTCCACGGTGATCGCTTCGTTGGCGAAGCGTAACCTGTATATCAACGTCTGTTCGGTCCACTCATTCGCAACTATCAAGGGTCTGAAATACGCAGAGTATGCAACGAGGTACATGTTCTCGCTGGACACATACATTGTGGACGCCGATCCTGCTAGGAATGTCTCTGACGTTGGTTGCTGGGACGCATCTTTGATGTTAATTGCCATCACTGTGATGAAGTTATAGAAATTTTCAATCGCATCCACATACTTGACGTCAGTGGCCTCAATAGTAGTAGTTATGTTGTTGCATGCGAATGATGGCAAATCAACAACCGGATCCGCGTTGTAGGTCATAGCCGGCTTGTCACTCACAATGTATACATAATCGCCCACCATTCTTGAGCCGGTCACGCTACCATTTATGAAGACGTCCTTGACAAGTGTCGGATTGGATCTGTTAGCGATGTCGTAGACCTTGATGAAACCCTCGTTTGAATAATATGGGAAGTATACCTTAGATAAATTGTTTAACATCCCATCTGTGGGCTTAGCCATGAGGTACGCTCTGTAGTCATTGCCTATAACGACAAGTCTGTCCTCGCTCACATAGATCTCTGGGCTATAGCTTCCAGCGAACGTTATCTCCGATAATATCGTAGCATTCTCAGCGGGAAACGCTCTGATTATGTAAACTGTGTGGCCCGATACGGCGTAGATGAATATTCCATCAGTCTTGACCATGTCCATCTCGTCAACTCCCGCGACCTGGACGTTTGTAGTGGAATACTCTTGAGCCGCCTGTTGACCAGAGGAGCCTGCTTTGAGTGCAAAATTATCTACCATTATGCCATAGTAGCCCCTGCTGTTGCTGGTGATTCCCCTTTGCAGGAAAGCCTCCATCTCTTGGAACGATGAGAACGACTGGAGATTAGTCGATTGGGCAGTTCCCACGATGTAAAATGAGCTCACAACCAAAACGCCCAAACTGATCGCGCATATGATCAATGCAATATTTTTCCATGTTTTACTTATCATGATCAAAGCAGCCCTATGACCACCATGCATAAATCCATATTTTATACTATTTTTTTGAACGCCCCGTCCACAATATAGAACGCGTTGCACAGTCGAATCTGAACGATATCCGATGGTTAAATAAACATAATCCTTGGACGGCAGTTGCAGCGTTCACGAGGCAAACCTGGCTATGCTAACGTCATTGTGCGTTCGGGCTCGTTATCAGTCAAAATAGCCGGCTATGTATCGCTGTCGCTCCCCCCTCTATTCGAGGGGGGGGTTTGTCGTACCTCGGTTTTGTCAAACATCCGACCAACGGCACTTAACGCTTGGGCCGTCAACCGCGTCAATTTGTTACTCGGTCAGCGATTTGCTATAACGATGGGTCAATTCTCTTCCAGCAAACGGGTCTGCTTTACTCACTGCCTTTTTATATTTCTTATCTAAGCGAGCAAATATGAGAACACACTCTCGTCGCAAAAGAGGGGAGATCTCGACACCCATAATCACAATTCTGGTGACGGTCGCAGCGCTAGCGGTAACCGGCGTCGCCATATCATGGATGGTGTCTGCGGGGACCTCAGCATCAAGCCAAGGCGCCGCCATCATAGTCGGCACGCCTGTGATTCAGGACAACATGCTCTACATGACTTTAAAGAACATCGGAAATGCTGACACAACAATAACTGCTTGCCGCATAGGATCTAACGTCAACTCTTCGAAAATAACACCTGATACGATTGTCTCCGGGGGAAGTGGAGTGCTTGCGATAGATTTCAATGGCACCTTCACAGCAGGGAGCACAGTCAAGGGAGTCCTCCAAACAAACCAAGGCGTGCTGCAGTTCAGCGCCTACGTGCAGTAGACCTGCCCCCTCCTTTTTTCTGCAGTACCATCTAATTCGGATGATGCCCATGCGCCTCCTGAGGATAAGGAAGGGAAATAAAAAGGGAATCGAATCGTTGAACTTTGATCAGATAGAACGTATGGCATACAACGAGCTTGACATCAGGCGCGCGAGCGGGTCACTCCGGTTTGATCTGCCCGTTCTGAACATTCATTTTTCTAACGCATCAATCTCGTCATCTGATATCATCGACAAGTACTCTGTGGGCGCTAGCACCATATACATAACCGGCAGTTACGAATATCTAGTAAACGACCCCCCATTGACACGGCAGGAGCAAGAGTCGCTACTCCGCATCTCCTCCAGACTTCTCTTCCTGATGCCCGTCTCGGTAGTCAACGATGCGTCAAAGTTCGAGGATTATGTGCAGAAGGCCGGCTTAGACGAGCCCCGTTTCAAATACCTTCTCAAGAGGGAGGTTTTAGGGTATGGAAAACTCGAGCCAATGGTAAAGGATGCCAGGGTTGAAGATATCGTAGTGCCCTCTGCTAACAAGTGCGTCTCATGCACGCACTCTGATTATGGCATAATGCCTACGAACGTCAGCTTCGAGCCGGAGGAGTTGGACAGGTACTTGGAGCGCCTCGTTCACCTGTCTGGTAAGTCTGTATCGCTCTTCAGGCCCATTCTAAGCATCAGGCTGCCAAACGGAGACCGCCTCTCAGCATCATATAAGAGGGAGGTTTCCGTCGATGGATCTAGCTTCATAATAAGGAAGTTCCCTGAAAAGCCTTGGTCTATAACCTCTCTGATGTTGCTCAACACGATCCCGCCAGAGATGGCTGCATGGATAATGCTTTTGGAAGAATATAAGAAGGCATTTCTGGTTTGCGGCACCATGGGCACGGGCAAGACTTCCATGATAAACGCATTGTGCAATATGATTCCTGAAAGGTCAGTAATAGTGACCATCGAGGATACCCCTGAATTGAAGCTAGCACACCCCAACCGCTTCTCGCTCGTTGTACGCGAATCAGTTACGCTCGATGAGAAGGGGGACATTGGGATGTTCGCTTTGGTAAAGGAGGCGTTGAGGATGTCTGCTGACCACTTGGTTGTGGGAGAAGTCCGTGGCGAGGAGGCACGGGTCTGGGCGCAGGCAATAATGACTGGGCATGGCGGGGTAACATCTCTCCACTCCGAGAGCCCTCGTGCAGCCATACAGCGTCTGCTCTC
>MAGU01000066.1 GCA_001717025.1 Candidatus Methanomethylicus oleisabuli
TGGCTGAAGTAGAAAAGGACCTTGTAAAGACGACCGTGAGAGGGCTCAGTAGAGCAATTATTCTATGGATATTAAATCAAGAGGCCATGTCGGGCTACAAGATAGTCAAGGAAATTGAGGTGCTGACAGGGCAAAAGGTCACTTCAGGAGTAATATATCCCCTTCTGTACGAATTGGAAAAGAGCGGATGTATAGCTGGCAAGTGGAAGCAAAAGGGTAAGCGACAGATTAAGGAGTATGCAATAACAAAAAATGGCGTAGAATTGCTGAGCAGTTTGCGCAAGATATTCGAGATGCCTGTTAAAGAGGTGCTTATGGATTTCATCAGTGAGAAAGGAGAAAGAGGGCATCCGTAAATTTCACTGTAATTATTCCCAGAATGTTTATGTAAAAAAATGGACGGTCTTACTCTCGCGCTTTCGGTTCCACCTTGCCTTGAATTACTCCAAGAGCACTACTTTGTCATTTTCATTGGAGGGGTAGGTTTGGACCGACCCAATTTCGCATTCAAATCAAAAGAGCGTTTTCTTGGTAAAGCTTCTTTGCCATTATGGAAAGAAGGTTTGATAGTGGGTTCGCTGGGATTCGAACCCAGGGCTTGCGGCTCCGAAGGGACATCTATGGAAAAAGCTTGCCAAAAAACATCGTTTTTACGGCGCCCGCGTTGCCAGCATTCGGCTACGAAGTATGAGCAACGAGTAATGCATCCACTATCGAGTCTAGGAAAGAGGGGTTATATACAGTGAGACGGTCAGCCTAAAACATGGCTAGAAATGGAGACGAGGGGTTCGACTCTGCAAAGGCCGAACTCTTTTAGCAGCTAGACCATCCTCTGCGGATCAGGATCGTCGAGGCACTCTACGCCTCGCCGCTGAGCTGCTCTTCCATTAAATCCAAGACGGGCATCACGAGCAACGGCCACCTGAACTTCCATCTAGCGAAACTGAAGGGCCTGGTGAGTGCCAATGCGGCAGGCGAGTACTACCTTACCGACACGGGCCGCGACTCGATGCGCGTTGCGTCGATGATCGATTGGCAGAAGTACTCGAAGCGGGAACCCCATGGTGGCGAGAGATCTTGGAGGGCCACCACTATCCAGATTTTTGCAGTTTTATTGGTAGCGAGTCTTTTTCTGAATGCGGGCCTCGCATTCATGATTGGACAGCAGAATGCCAGAGAGATGCAATTCAGGCGTGCGATGTTCGATCAGCTGTCAGACGGCATACACGATCTTTGGAGGAACTTAGGAGCAGGAATCAATGATGTAATAGAAGGCAGGTATGAGTACGCACACTACTGTCTGAGCTACGTGAAAGAGGTTGTGTACCCCGGTCCGTTGTCTGATGCATTATTGCTGGGGGAAGGCTATCAGACCATTTACCATGAGCTTTCTGTGGCAGGAGGGGACCGCTTATATGATCTTTACCATGAGATGCATACGATACTTGATGCAGTTTGGAACGGCAACGTGACGGAGCAACAGATTGCGTACTTAGGTGGATGGATGAACGCCTTTGGCAACCTTAGCGTTGAGTTGTATTATTATCAAAACACGGATTATGTCATTAAAAACAGCTCGCAGATCGCCGCGAATTTGAATCAGTTCATACTTAGCGAGGTCCCGTCTGAGCTCCCTATAACAGAAGAAGAGGCCATCACGCTGGCGAGAGAGTTCCTGGAGAGCAGAGGGCGCGGAGTTGGCGCACTTATTTCTACAGAGTTTGCCCTTGAGAACCCCAACTATTACTGGCATGACGTCTTCGGCATGGAAATACCGCATTGGAAACTTGCAGACCTATTTTGGATAGTCACGTTCGAGC
>MAGU01000067.1 GCA_001717025.1 Candidatus Methanomethylicus oleisabuli
CTGATGCCGGCGTCTCCGCTTCCGGCGCCGGCGCTCCCTGTCGTGGCGGCGGGGGCAGCCCCCTCCGAAGCCCCTCCTGCTGTAGCCGCATCTCCGCCCTCCGGGGACGAGCTCCGCTCAGACGCCGCCAGCGTCTTCTTCCTGCTCTCGTCAGCGGAGGACGCAGGAGCCGATGTCGACGCCGCCGCGTCCCGCCTCAACCAGGCTCTCGCTCTCATCGGCTTGGGCAGCGAGCAGGACCTCATGGAGGCTGCCTCGATAATCCAGCAGGTGAACTCCTCGATTCCCGGGCTGATGGCAGAGGGCGAGGCGGCGCGCTGGATGTCCACGGCGGGGCTCGCGACGACCCTTGCGGCCCTGGCGGTTGCCGCCGCCCTCGTGTACCTCTTCATGCCCCGGCTCGTCTGGCGAATCTGGTCCAGGGGCAGACGGGACTGGAAGGTCTCGGCGCAATGAGATGATGGCGAAGGACAAAAGCCACAAAACGGATATGTTACCGGCGGATATGTTGAGCCTCGATGAGATGAAGCTGATTCCTATTCTAATCCGGAACGGCGTCAAGAGGGCTGCAGTATTCGGCTCCTTTGCCCGGGGCGATGCAAGGAGCGGTAGCGACGTCGACATCGTCGTCGAGTCCAATGCAAAGAAGGGGCTCTTCGACTTCATGGGGCTGCAGATTGAATTGGAGGAGGCACTCTGCAGAACGGTGGGCTTGGTTACCTACCGATCGCTATCTCCTTATCTCATAGATGACGTAATGCGCGAGCAGGTTCCGATTCTATGATATGAAGAGCGACAAAGTGTTACTGCTCGAGATATAAGAATCCATAAACTTGATTCTGGTTTACTCGAATGGCAAGTCCATTAGCGATTACCGCAACTCAAGAAGCCTTCAGGACTCCATCCTATGCCGATTCTTAATCATCGGGGAGGCAACAAAAACCTTTCAAATGAGACAACTTCGACTTATCCCTTGGTGCAATGGTCGAAGATGGCAAAGAAAGATGCGAGACTATGTTGCGCACGAGCACTCCAGCGTTGATGATGAAATAGTATGGAATACGATTTTTGACGACTTGCCTGCATTGAAACGCGCCATAAAAAAGATCCTTAGCGAACAAGGCAGATGATAGACGAAGAGCTCCGCGCCGCAGCCCTGGCAATCATAGCGGTGATAGGCGTCGCCGCGGTCTCGCAGGCGGTCGTAGCCGGCAGGGTCGTCGAGCCATTCTCGGCGCTCGGGATACTTGGGCCGAACATGAAGATAGGGGACTACCCGAAGACCGTCCTAGTGAACGAGACCTTCCGGCTCTACCTGTACGTCGAGAACCATGAGGGGAGGGCGATGTTCTACGAGCTGCGCGTCAAGCTCGGCGACAACTCGACGGTCATCAACGAGACGGTCCCGGCCGACCTGCCGGTACTGAAGAGCTACTACGCCATCCTGCCGCACGGCGCCAACGAGACGATCCCGGCGGACATCAGCATAGCCGCGCCGGCAACGGACTTGAAGATGATCATCGAGATGTGGGTGCACGCATCCAACGGGACGTACTACAACGGGCGGTGGAACCACTTCTGGATGAACGTGACGGCGCCTGCGCTGTGACAGGCATGATTTGGCGTGGCATGATATGGCACATGCTGGCAACCATTCCTGCCGAAGAAATGGCGCAACATTGTAGCTAAAGTATAATACTCATGAAACAACATTCCGCATTCGCCGACCTCGATGCAGGACTCACTCTGCTTGAGAATGGAAGCGCGGCAATCTTTGGCAGGGGCAAGAGGGGCGGAGGCGATGCCGACGCCGACGACGGCAGGGGCAAGAAGAAGACGAAAGACGATGAGGAATATGCAGATAACGATGAGCACGAGGAGGAATCTGAATATGACGAGGAAGAGGGAGATGAAGAGGAGCCCATCGAGATCGACGACCTCGCCAAGAGGACGCTCAACTACATCAAGGGGCGCCGCGCCTCGACGCTCGCGGAGACCATCGCAGCCGTCTCGTCTTCGACCGGCGCCAAGCCCGAGGAGGTCGCCAAGCGGATCTACACCCTCCGGGAGGCGAAGCTTGCCTCCATCACCGACGAGGACCCTCCCAGGACCTTCGCCTCTTATCTTGGGTCAGCCTACTCGCTCTGGTTCTGGGCAATGATTGCCCTCGTATGCGCCACCGTCGCGGTAGTCTACTACAGCCCGGGACCGCTCGCCTACGTCAGGTACGCCCTAGGGTCGCTATTCGTCCTCTACCTGCCGGGGTCCGCGCTCATCGAGCTGCTGTACCCGAAGAAGACCGACCTCTCGCAGCTGGAGCGGGTGGCGCTCTCGATAGGGCTCTCGCTCGCGCTGGTGCCGCTCACCGGGCTCGTGCTGAACTACACGCCTTGGGGCATACGGCTGGACCCCATAGTCGTCTCGCTCTCGCTGCTCACGGTGGGGCTCTCCGTGGGGGCAGCCGCCCGGAAGCTGGGCTACCTGAAGCTCTCCGCGCCGCAGTCGGTCGCCGCCAAGGGGGGCACGCCGTCGAGGGTCTCTGGAGCCGCGCGCGGGGCTATGGCGTTTCACTCTCTCTTAACCGGACTGCGCAGATGGGATGACTTGGATGGCTGCGCCGGACCGAATCGAAAGACGGGTGAACCGAACAGAACCGCATCCGCCTTACTCAACCATGCCGCTTCACTATGAGGCTTGAGCCGCAGGCGCCGCACATCCTCGGGTACGCCCTCGTCGCGTTCGGGGCTGCGTCCGCCGCCTTCTTCTGGTTCATCATGGGGGACGTTCCTTTGACCGCGCTCGGCATCGGCATGGCGGTCGTGGGCTCCTCGCTCGCGATAACGCCGCTCTCGCCGGTCCCATCCGCGACCGTCAGGAGGCTGCTCGAGGGCTCGCTGCTGAACATAGAGGCGCTCCTCGAGGAGCTTGGCGCATCGGGGTCGGGGAAGGGCTACTACGTGCCCCGGAGGGACGGGAGCGTGCAGGTCTTCATCCCCATGACCGCGGACGGCGCCGGCGCGCCTCCCCCGGCAAGCGCAGCCGCCGACGGCTTGGTGGCGAAGGTTGGCGGCAAGCAGTACCTAGTCGTCTACCCGCCCGCGGCTTCGCTGATGGCGAACCGGGAGCCTGAGGGTGGGGGGTCCGACCTGGAGGGCGCGATCTCGGAGGCGCTCGTCGAGGAGGCTGGGCTCGCCGACTCGCTGAGGGTGGCGGAGTCCGGGCAGGCCGTCACAGTCGAGCTCTCCTCGCCGAAGTCCAAGGCAGGCGCCGGGAGGGTCCGCCAC
>MAGU01000068.1 GCA_001717025.1 Candidatus Methanomethylicus oleisabuli
GTGTATAAGAGACAGATGTATGGAAAGTATATAATTGAGCGATATGCTGCCCCCATCTCCACCTTTTTGAACCTCATGAAGACTATGCGGTGGGACCTTAACGAAGTTGCGATTCGTGAGGAGAAGTCCATGCTGAAGTTCCGGTGCGTCTCAACCTCCCTCAACGAGAATGGCACCTTTCTGCTATCACAGTTCATTGAAGGCGCAATTGTTGGCATGGGCTTTAAAGTTGCGAGAAAGGAATGCCTCAAAGGCCTCATCATGATTGATTTTTCTAAATGATCCACATCCGCCAGTTGCAATTTTCCTGCGATACGCTATTCGCCAGCCATCCATTTAATCGCTAACATAAAAATAATTTTTATCACATATAAAATGTTTTAATATTATTAGTAATATTTTAGATAACCTCCCCCGTCACCATTTTTCTACCATCAGAGGCGGATAATCTGTAAACCCGCCATGAAACACCATCCTAAAGCATTTTTCAAAAACCTTTAGTATATATCTTCTACGCTTTGCACCATCTATATATGCATATTATTATAAATACCAACGCATGAGCAATGAAAATTAGGTGAAATAAATTGGATTCACGAAAAAGTTATGCATTCTTGATAGTGACTTTGCTCGCTCTTCCTTTGCTGACATTCGCAGCCCCTGTCAATGCCTCAACCGGCGCGCCATACCTAGGTGCAATCGATGCCTCCAACAACATCTATATCGGGGTGTCTGACATCTCGATTCAAGCAGGACAGGCTATAGTCAGCCTCGTTGACGACACCAACATGGCTGGGAACAATGCCAGCTTCACAATAATCTTCAACTACAACGGCACGAACCTCGTTGACTTCTCGGGTGTGCAATTTGATCTTTACATGAGCAAGAACGGCTATTCAAACATCACTTCCGATGATATACTATACGCCTCAAGCTTCAGCACGTCAATGCTGGACCTACCATACGGGCAGACCGTTGTTAAGGCCAATTCAAGGCTGCTTGGTGGTAACGCTACATTCACCCTTGGGACCGGCACCTTCTACGACGTCAACCAAGGCCATGCCACAATCACTGCCAAGGTTTTGACCGGACCTATCCCGTTCGACATAACGCCTGAGTACAAGTTCATAAAGGTCTGGGACGGTTCCAACACCCTTGTTGCCGTCAGCATACAACGCGTAATAGTGCTGCCATACCTTGCATTCGTACCGTCGATGGGTCCGGGTTGCCAGTCAGTCGTGCTGAGCGGAACGGCTCTCGCGCCTAATGCAGTCATCAACCTTTCATACACCCAGCCGGCAGAGATCTCCGGCCTCATCGCTCAGGTAACTACCGACGAGAACGGCCAGTTTACTTATATTTGGAACATCGCAGACCTAGGCTATGGCTATGAACCCACCCCAATGGAGATGATATACATACGAGCGGTATACAACGCAACCGGCGACCCTGTGGGTCCTGATATCCAGTATTTGGAGATCAGCCGGTTCTTCACTTACTTCCAAGGCATAATCCCATCTGGATACGGTTTCTGGGGGAACAATTCTGCCTCTATTTCCGTCTATGTCCACGGTGACCTGATAGTAGAGGGTGCATACTTCAGCCCCTGCGATGTAGTGACCTTCATTGTAGAAGGCATCACCATCGGATCTGCGACGGTACTTCCTCTGACCGGCATCTTCAATGCCTCGATGATTGTTCCAGAACTATCGAGTGGTCCTCACACCGTCTGCGCGATAAACAACGGCATAGTATACTGCTTTGAGATAAACGTGTTGCCGACGCTGGAGGTTACCCCATCGAGCGGATCGTGCGGCACAGAAGTTGAGTTCTTAGCTTACGGATTTCCCGCCGAATCGCAAATCTACATCTACTGGTTCAACTTCGATAACTCGCTTAACTTGTGGCACAACGTCGTAAACGGCACGACCGGCACAGATGGCAAGTTCAACGTAACCGTCACTTATGATGTCGAACACATGTACGGCGGCCTACACCCTATAGTAGCGACAGACTTCTACTACGGGCCAAGCGTACCTGATGCCATATTCTCGAACCTGTCTGCTGTCATCGCACCGGCGCTCTTCACGATGCTGCCGAGCATCTGGATAGAACCTGACGTTATCGACAACGACTGCACGATCTTCAACGTCTATGGATGCGGCTTCGTTCCATACACTGCCTACTATGTCGATATCGACAACCAGGAATTCAACGCGCCAACAATAAACTGCGACCTCATGGGTAACATCGAGATCGGGCTAGTCTCTGCAGGATTCAGACCTGGCACACACTCTGTTTCCATATACGGCCTGCCTAACTCGAC
The DNA here is from genome assembly GCA_001717025.1 of Candidatus Methanomethylicus oleisabuli. Taxonomy (GTDB): domain Archaea; phylum Thermoproteota; class Methanomethylicia; order Methanomethylicales; family Methanomethylicaceae; genus Methanomethylicus; species Methanomethylicus oleisabuli. The sequence continues at coordinate 2,327 of MAGU01000068.1, forward strand.
AATGGGCGACTATCAGCCTGTTGCATACGACTGTTTCACGGTATCCACCGTCGGCGACCCGGTCTTCGGGATGCTCCTCTCTATCGACAACTCAATGGTGACGATCCAAAATGGTATTGAGACGCTGCAGTTATCGATTGACGAGCTCAATGCGAGGCTTGTTTCCTTCAATAACACGCTTGTAACGATCCAGAGCACGCTGGGCATCATCCAGACGAACATCCAGACGATAAACGGTAAGGTCGACATAATCAGCGGGGACCTAGCAACGGTGAAGACCAGCCTCGGCTCAGTCAATGGCACTGTGACCTCAATAGCCGGCGATGTAGCGACCGTTGAGACGCAGCTCGGGACGGTCAAGACGACGCTGGATGCTGTCAAGACTACGACTGACCAGACCAAGAGCTTCCTGCCAGTCGATATGACCCCTGTTTGGATTACCCTGATTCTTGCGCTAATCGCTGCAATTACAGGGATAATCGCGGTCGTCTCAGTGCGCGGCAAAGTTGCGGCTTGAGCCGCAATTTCCCCTTTTTTTATTCCATTTCCTACCTCTTACTCTTTCTTTCATTCGGACATTTGCCGGCCTTCATTGCTGGTGCTGACTCGTTCATGATGTCTTAAGAACTCTCTCAACTGCACCTCTGTCGCAAGGCCATTCCTGGCTCCCTTGCTCTGTATCTTAACTGCCGCAGAGGCAAGCCCCCACCTCAGACACTCCTCCTCAGCAAGCCCTCTGCAGCATGCCGAGATGAATCCAGCGTCAAAGGCATCGCCTGCCCCGGTCGTGTCCTGGACATCTACCTTGTAAGCCGGGAGCGTATACTCCCTCCCTGCCGATATCATATGCGCTCCATCCGCCCCCCTCTTGACAACGACTCTTTTCACACTCTCGGAGAGCATGCGGGCCCCGTCGCTCCAGCCCTCGCCAGTCAGGGTCTCACACTCGCTCTCGTTTAACAAGACTATGCTCGCCCCATCCAAATCCTCCACCTCCAGCTCTCCAACAGAGCCGCCGGGGTCGACACTCACCTTCCACCTCCCGCCGTGTCTCATCACCCTCTTCAGGACGTTTCTGCTTACGTTGCAGAGCTGAACCATCCTTGATGACGACGATGCCCTTTCCATCCCTTCCCCGGCAATCCTCTCCAACAAGGCATTAGCCCCTCTGTAGGCAACCATCCTCCTGCTGCCATCTCCTTCAACGATGACGCAGACCGTTCCAGTTACGGCGTCATCAACCCTTCTTATGAACTCGGTGATAACACCCTCGCCTCGTAGTGCATCGATGGCTTCTTCACCGTCCAAGTCGTTGCCCACGCATGCAAGTATGCCGCTCCTCAAACCGAGCTTCGCCACGCCTGCCGAAAAGTTCGCAGCAGATCCCCCATGAAACCTTGTAAACCCATGTGCAAAAACCTCTGCATCATGTGCTGGTGCCGCATCGACATAAAACGAAAGGTCTATGTTGATGTTTCCCAGCGCAATAACGTCAAGCATTGCTGCCAACCCTATGCCCTTTCCAGTATTATGCGCGCATCGACCACCTTGCATCCGTCTTCATACCCCAGCGTAGGGTTGAGGTCAACCTCCGACACGCCTCCATTCTCAATCATCAGCCTCGACACTCTGATTAGAGCATCCGCCAAGCTCTCGAGGTCTACTGGCTTGCGCCCCCTTGCCCCCCTCAGTAGCGGAAGTGCCTTGAGTTCACTGATCATCTCCATCGCGTCACCCCCATCTATGGGTGCGACCCTGAATGAGACATCCTCAAAGATCTCCACGAAGATTCCGCCAACTCCAAACATTACGACTGGTCCGAACTGAGGGTCCCTCTTGGCGCCGATTATTGTCTCAATGCCGGGCTTTGCCATCCTTTCCATGATTACCCCTTCAAATCTGCTTCCCGTCCTATCCGCCACGGCCTTTAAGCTCGCAAAGGCATCCATGACCTTCTCGGGGCAGTCGATGCCCAGAAGGACCCCCCCCACATCAGACTTGTGAATGATGTCCGATGATACTATCTTCATCGCCAAGGGAAATCCGAGGTCTGCTGAGTAGCCCAACGCCTCAGCCTCGTATCTGGCAACCCTCCAATCGCCAACAGGCAAGCCATACGCCTTGCACAGCTCCTTTGCCTCCGGCTCGAGTAGCCATCCCCTTTGCCTGCCCCCCTCCACTATCTCCTGAGCCATATGAACCATCGATTAATTGATAGACGACGCCCCATAAAACACTTTCACAGCGCACTGAACCGTTTTGGCATGGCGTTCCAGCAAACTTTAATATCGAAATGTGCATCTCTTCTTCGATATGATGTCCATATGTCCCATCCCATTTCATCACAGCCGGCCGGTTCACGACTTCTCCTGCTGGGAAACGAGGCTGTAGCCCGAGGCATAGTTGAAGCAAACGTCGAGATTGCCGCCTCATACCCAGGAACGCCCGCCTCTGAGATCGTGGACACCCTAGCCCTCGTTGCAGACGAAGTAGGTATGCACGTTCAATGGTCAACAAACGAGATGGTCGCATTCGAGGTTGCCATCGGTGGGGCTCTCTGCGGAAAGAGAAGCACCGCCTCGATGAAACACATAGGTGCAAACTGGATAGTCGACCCCTTGACGCACTCAACATACCATGGCTTCAAGGCAGGTCTGCTCGTTATCTCTGCCGACGACCCATCCGGACACAGCTCCTCAAACGAACAGGATAGCCGCTATCTGGCTCAACTCGCCGAGCTACCCGTAGTCGAGCCATCCGACATCCAAGAGGCAAAGGACTTTGTGAGACTCGCATTGGAGATCTCTGAGGAGGTCAAGCTTCCTGTAATGTACAGGCTTGTTACGCGCATCTGCCACTCGAGGGGTGACTGCGTAATGGGCGAGATACGGCGGAATCCCACATCGCCAAAATTTGAGGACACCTATTATAGTAACTTCGTTCTTGGCGATGGCATAGTGGGTCCAAGAGTGATCCCCGTCATGCACTCCATACTTCACTCGAAGCTTTTGCGTGTTGAGGACGCTGCAGTAAGAAGGGGGCTCTTAAAGGTTGAGCATCCTGATGCTGGGTCACCAAGGCGCCTATGCATAATCACCGCCTCGGCTCCGGTTAACTACGTCTTCGATTACCTTAACTATCGCAAGTTAAGGGGCAAGATAGGCGTCATGAAGCTCGGCCTCACAATGCCGTTCCCAAAGGGGGCGGTATCAGAGTTCATTAAGAGTTACGATGAGGTGCTTGTTGTCGAGGAGGGGGAGCCGTACTGCGAGCGCAGCATAAATGCCCTCGCAAAGGACATCAAGCCATCGTTGATGGTGCACGGAAAGGAGGATGGCTATCTGCCGCGTGAGGGGGAGCTCAACTATGGGCTGGTCGATGTAGCGATCTCAACCCTATTGGGGATAAGTCCAGAGGCGGTGCCGCCGATAAAGTCTGAGGTGATGGCCGATGCCGCTAGGCTGCTCACTCCGAGGACCCTCACAATGTGCGCCGGCTGCCCCCACCGATCGGCCTTCTATGCCGCTAAGAAGGCGACCCGAAACGTCGCGAATGCGAGGTACATCGCGATCGGCGACATCGGTTGCTACACTCTAGGCATATATCCTCCTCTGAAGTTCATGCAGGATGTCTTCTGCATGGGTGGCAGCGTTGGCATCGCCAACGGCGTTGCGAAGGCCGGAGTATCCGATCCGGTGCTGGCCACCATAGGTGATTCTACGTTCTTCCATGCTGGCATACCCGCACTCATCAACGCAACGTTCAACCAAGCCGACATCAAGGTCATGGTCCTCGACAACGAGGTGACTGCAATGACCGGCTACCAGCCGCACCCTGGGTGTGGCGAGACTGCAACGATGAAGCCGACCAAGAAGCTCTCGATCGAAGCCATATGCAGGGCATGCGGGATAGAGTTCGTGAGGACCGCCGACTCATATGACTTGGATGCATGCGTGAAGGCGATGGAGGATGCGTTGAGGTTCAAAGGGCCGGCCGTAGTCATATTCAAGCGCGTCTGTAGCCAAGAATACCTGAAGCGGGCTAGGCGCAACAACATTGCCATTCAGCATTATCTTGTGGACGACTCTGCATGCGTTGGTTGCAGGACATGCGTGGCTGCTTACGGGTGTCCTGCCATAGGCTTCGACCTGGAGCGCAAGAAAGCCTGCATCGATGCGTCTTCCTGTATGGGTTGCGGCGTCTGCGGCGCCGTCTGTCCTAATGGAGCAATAAAGATCTCGGGAGGGGGCTCGCAATGAGTATTTGCAAAGACGATGAAGAGGGGCAGGTCAACATAATCATCTCGGGCATCGGGGGCCAGGGTAACGTAAGGTCGGCGCAGATCTTGGGGGCCGCCGCTGTGAAGGCAGGGCTAAGGGCAAGGATATCGGACGTTTTCGGCATAGCCCAGAGGGGCGGTCCGGTGCTCAGTCATGTGCGGATCGGGAGCGGCATATGCGGGAGCATGGTCAACAGCCACAGTGCTGACATCGTGATGGGGCTGGAGCCAATGGAAGCGCTCCGTGGTGTCGCGCAATTCCTGAGACCGGGCGGAACGGCGATTATCAGCATGCGTCCAGTCCCTCCCGTTGAGGTCAACATAGGCAAGGCAAGATATCCTGATATGGGGGCGCTATTGCATACGATTCGAAAGGTAGCATTCCGCGTAATCACACTTGATGCCTCAAAGGTCGCCGAGGATGTCGGGATTCCCATTGCCGCCAATATCGTCATGCTAGGCGTCCTGGCGGGATCCGGTCTACTGCCATTCGACAGGGGATTTCTTGTAGAATCGATAAAGGAAAATATTCCGCGCTCGCTCGAGCAGAACCTCAGGGCATTCGAGGCGGGATTCGCCATAGGTAAGGGCGGGCATACGAGTTGATCTATTGCCGTGAGTTGAGCTATGGTCGACCAGCGGCATTCTCTGCCCTTAGCCTCCTCACTCTATCCCAAACGACCTCATTGACAACCGTTGGGTCCGCTTTGCCGCTAGTCTTCTTCATCAACTGGCCAATCAGGTAATGGACCGCGTTGTCGTCGTGCATAGCATCGCCAACGGCCTTCAAGTTCTCTCTGAAGACCTCATCCGCCACGCTGCCGAGCACTGCCCTGTCCGCTACCTTCCTCATCCCGCGCTCCTCGACTATCTGCACCGCATCCTTGCCGCTGGTGATGAGCTCAGGCAGTATTATCTTGCCTATCTTTCCGCTGATTATGCTCTCCTTTATCATATTCAGCATATTGACGAACGTTGAAGGAGTGATCTTGGCCTCATCCAGCTCTAGCCCCTTGCTGTGGAGTTCGCCTAGTACGTCTCCCATCAGCCAGTTGCTAACCGTCTTGGCATCGCCGTAGAGTCCAACGCTCTCCTCGTAGAAGTCGGCAAGCCTCTTATCGGCCGTCAGGACTTGCGCATCATATTTGGGTATGGCGTAGACCTTGATGAACCGCGCCGCCCTTGCGTCAGGCAGCTCAGGCATCCGCTTTCTTATGCCCTCCACATACTCCCGCCTCAAAATTAGGGGGGCAATGTCCGGCTCCGGGAAGTACCGATAGTCGTGCTCCTCCTCCTTCTCCCTGAGCGATATTGTCACCTTCCTTATCTCATCCCAGTGCCTCGTCTCCCTAGTTACCCTGCCGCCCTTCTGTATCACGTTGCGCTGCCTTGAGATTTCGAAGTTTAATGCCTTCTCAACCTCTTTGAACGAGGATATGTTCTTGATCTCGACGCGTTCGCTACCTTTTATCGATATGTTGGCGTCGCAGCGCATCGCCCCCTCCAGACCGCCATCGCACGCTCCTATGTGCTCCATTATCGACCTCAGCTTCTGCAGTAAGAGCCTCGCCTCCTTGGGGGACGACATGTCCGGCTCGGTCACTATCTCGAGCAGCGCCATGCCTGCCCTGTTGTAATCGACGAGAGTGTATGGCGAGAGGTCTATCGGTCCTATGTGCACCAGCCTTGCAGGGTCCTCCTCGAGCTGGATCCTTGTGATCCTCACGACTTTTGCTTGGGGTCCCACGTTGATCTCTATGTGCCCCCCCTTGCAGATGGTCGTCATTCCTGCAGTCTCATACATCGAGATCTGGAAGTTTTTGCTCATGTCGACATAGAAGTAATTCTTCCTGTAGAACGACGTCTTCTCACTTATGGTGCTGTTGAGCGCGATTCCTGCCATAACAGCAAACTCGACCGCCTTTCTGTTCGGCTTGGGCAGCGATCCTGGATGTCCTAGGCAAATCTCGCATACGTTAGAGTTCGGCTCTTTGTCGCGGTAATCCGAGCTACAGCCGCAGAAGAGCTTGGTCCTAAGCTTCGTAAGCTGGCAGTGTATCTCAAGCCCTATAACGACATCATTCTCCAACATGGCTATCCACTCACAAGCGGCGGTCTAAGGTCAAGCCGTAGCTCCTCCTCCAAGCGTTTAGCAACCGTTAATATCCGTCCCTCGCACAGTGGCGGAGCCATTATCTGGAGTCCAACGGGGAGCCCTTCAACAAACCCACATGGCAGCGACAATGCCGGTATCCCCGCTAGGTTTATTGATACGGTGTCGATGTCGGTCATGTACATCGAAAGCGGATCGTCGACCTTCTCGCCCAGCCTGAAAGCTGTTGACGGCACGGTCGGTCCAAGAAGCGCATCATATCTCTTGAAGAGACGGTCGAAGTCGTTCTTTATCAGCGTCCGTACCTTCTGCGCCTTGACATAATAGGCATCGTAGTACCCTGATGATAGGGCAAACGTTCCAAGGATTATCCTCCTCTTTACCTCCTTCCCGAAACCTCTGCCCCTAGTCTTTGAGTATGATGACGACCAGTCGAGCCCCTCGTCCTCCTCCCTCATGCCGTATCGTATCCCGTCATACCTCGCGAGATTTGAACTGGCCTCAGACATCGCTATCATGTAGTATGCCGGCAGCGCATACCTGACGGATGGCAAGCTTACCTCCTCCCACTGCGCACCCATCGATTCGATCATATGAACACACCTCCATACCGCCTTGCCTACCCCCTCGTCCGTCCCTTCGCCTAGGAACTCACGAGGGACTCCAAACTTCATCCCCTTGATGCCCTTTCCCAAGTAGCTTAGGTAGTCCTCACCCTTCACATTCAACGTCGTACCGTCCCTCTCGTCGTACCCGCTCACCGCATTCATGATCAGCGCGCAGTCCCTGACGTCCCTCGTCATAGGTCCGATCTGCTCTATACTATTAGAGAAAGCTACCAAGCCGTACCTGCTCATCAATCCGTAAGTGGTCTTCAACCCAACTACGCCGCAGAAGCTTGCAGGACACCTTACCGACCCCCCGGTGTCAGAGCCTATTGCCGCTACCGCCTCCCTTGCTGCCACTGCCACCCCGCTACCCCCAGAGGATCCGCCTGGTACCATCTCTGTGTTCCATGGATTCCTGCTAGGGAAGAACGCGCTATACTCGGTCGACGATCCCATTGCGAACTCGTCCATGTTGGTCTTACCAATCACGTGCCCGCCTGCCCTTTTGATCCTCTCCACAACCGTAGCATCATACGGTGGGACATATCCCTCTAGCATCCTCGATGCGCACGTCGTCCTCGTGCCCTTAGTGCAGATGTTGTCCTTGACTGCAATCGGCGCCCCCCCCAGGATTCCGCTGGACTCCCCGTCCATGCGGTCAATAAGCGTTATGTATGCCTTGAGCCTGCAGTCATTCCTTAGAATGCTGCCTTTATACTCCTCAAAAACCTCCTCTGCTTCAAGGCTGCCGTTTTTTATCGCCTCAACGAGTTCGTATAGCGTGAGGTCTAACGTTCTGCCCACTATCCGCCACCGCTTTTTATACTATCTTAGGCGCGACGAAGAACCCTTCCTTCGTCTTCTTCGCACTGGCTATCGCTTCATCTCTCTTCATGCCCGGTCTTTCGATGTCATCCCTGAGGCTCTCAGTCTCTTCGAACGCATGGAACGTCGGCTCCAATGCCGAGAGGTCCAGCACCTCCAAATCATTCGCAAACTCGAGTATTCTGCTCAGCTGCATGGAAAATTCCTCCCTCTCCTTCTCCGTGAGCTCGATCCTCGCTAGCCATGCCAGCCTCTCTATCCTCTCTTTGGAGACTATCTTTAGACTCTCCATGATGGGTGCACCTGTAAATTCTAACGATGGTGATAATTGAATGATGTACTTAAAAAATCCTGTGTATGGGGCATCCCATGCGGTCATTCTCTTGCATCATCAGTAGATCATCCCCTCCTTGCTTGATGTGCCCATGCCGACAGCGCCGCCCATACATATATCGCAGTAAAATATATATCTACGCATAATATCTGTATTCTCAAGGTGTTTCAAATGTCAAACAGAACAATATCGCTAGAGGTTGCTGAACTCAACCCCTATTATGCCCATAGGGGGCTCGCGTTCATCAACCCGCGGGTCATGCAGAGGCTTGGTCTATCTCCTGGCGATTTCATCAAGATCACAGGCAAGCGGCAGACTGTTGCAAAGGTCTGGTCAATGGACGACGACTATGAAAATGAGGATATGATAGGGATAGACGGTGTCATACGCTACAACGCGCAGACATCTATACAAGACACGGTTACCGTCTCAAAGGTAGACCCTAAACCCGCGTCGAAGATCGTGCTCTCGCCAGCAGAGCCTATGGCAATAAGCCCTGCAATGGCATCATATATCGGAGAAAAGATCGTGGACTATGCCTTCTGTTCCAACGACCTCGTATCCGTGCCGCAGCTCACCAGCGTGCTGCTCTTCAGGGTGGCTTCTGTTAGCCCCTCGTCTCCAGCCTTGGTGGTTGAGGAAACTAAGGTAGAAGTTAAGGAGGTGGAGGAAAAGGCGCCAGAAGCCAAGACCGCCGGTAGGGCCACTGGTGTAACCTACGAGGATATCGGTGGCTTGGGCGACGCCAAGGAGAAGATCCGCGAGATGATAGAGCTTCCGATGAAGCATCCTGAGCTCTTCAAGCGTCTTGGAATCGAGCCTCCGAAGGGAGTTCTGCTTCACGGTCCGCCAGGCACCGGCAAGACCCTCCTAGCAAAGGCTGTAGCAAATGAGTCTGGCGCAAACTTCGTCACGATCAACGGGCCCGAGGTGATAAGCAAGTACTACGGCGAGTCCGAGGGCAAGCTGAGAGAGATCTTCGAGCAGGCGGAGAAGAACGCCCCTACTATAATATTCATAGACGAGATCGACTCGCTAGCACCCAAACGCGAGGACATATCCGGCGAGGTGGAGCGCCGCGTTGTGGCGCAGCTCCTCACTCTTATGGACGGTCTTAAGGCACGCGGGCAGGTTATCGTCATAGCGGCTACCAACCGTCCAGACGATGTGGACCTGGCGCTGCGCAGGCCAGGTCGCTTCGACCGCGAGATCCAGATTGCGATACCTGATAAAAAGGGCAGGCTGGAGATCCTGCAGATACACACGCGCAATATGCCACTTACCCGCAACATCAACATAAGGCGGCTCATCGAGTCTGCAAAGAGCAGTGGCGGCAAGGCAAGCCAAACCATTGAAGGAGCAATGGACGGCGCCCTCCTCAGGGAACTATCCGATTACCTTGAACTGATCACCTCCTACGACGTTAAACAGCTCGATACCTATGAGAAGATCATCCAGCTGGCCAAGCAGGACGCGATGCACAAGATCGACTTCGCAGGAGGCGTCGATAAGAGCAGGATCGCGAGCATAGCCAAGGAGATACCCCCCTCATCAATCTCCGATTTGAGGTATGCCTTAGAAAAGGCAAGTGGCGTAAGGCACCTGGTAGGGGTTACGGACGTTGCATCCTTCTCAAGGCGCTTGGACCAGGAATCCGCATCCACGATCGAGCTTGCGCTGGGCATAGGCAGGATCCCCTGCATAGACCGGATCGTCGACCTCGAGGCTGCATACTTGTCGGAGGGTGATGCCGAAGCCGATAACTCGAAGCTGCCGCTGTCGCAGATCGTGATGATGTCAAAGAACCTGGACCCCGAAAAGAGCGTGGACCTCGGGGAGTTGGCATCGCTTACTAATGGCTTCAGCGGCGCCGACCTTGCAGCGCTGTGCCGTGAGGCCGCAATGAAAGCCCTCAGGCGATTTGTGCCAGGCATGAACCTCAACGAGGAGATCCCTGCCACTCTGCTTGCGTCGCTCAAGGTCTCTAAGAACGACTTCATGGACGCCCTCAAAGAGATAACCCCCTCTGCGCTGAGGGAGGTCTACGTCGAGGTCCCGGAGGTGCACTGGAACGACATCGGTGGGCTGGACGACGTCAAGAGGCAGCTGAAAGAGATGGTTGAGTGGCCGATGAAGCAGCCCGAGCTCTTCGAACAGATGGGGATTCTCCCTCCAAAAGGAATCCTCCTCTACGGTCCGCCAGGCACCGGCAAGACCCTCCTAGCAAAGGCAGTGGCCACCGAGAGCTCTGCCAACTTCATAAGCGTCAAGGGTCCTGAGGTGCTAAGCAAATGGGTTGGGGAGTCTGAGAAGGCTGTGAGAGAGATCTTCAAGAAAGCAAGGCAGACCGCTCCGTGCATCGTCTTCTTCGATGAGATAGATTCGATAGCGCCACAGCGCGGAAACAGCAGCAGCGACTCCGGCGTCACAGAGCGCATGGTAAACCAGCTCCTCTCTGAGATGGACGGTCTAGTCTCTCTGAAGAGTGTAGTCGTTATTGCCGCTACCAACAGGCCAGACATAGTTGACACAGCCCTGTTGCGCCCAGGCAGGTTCGACAGGAGCGTTTACATACCGTTGCCTGACAAAGCTGCTCGGCGGGAGATCTTCAGGGTTCACACGCGCAAAATGCCAATTGCAAAGGACGTCGACTTTGGTCTGCTAGCAGAGAAGACCGAAGGCTACACCGGCGCCGACATAGAAGCCATATGCCGCGAGGCAGCGCTGGTAGCGCTGCGTGAGGAGATGCGCAAAAAGGACGTGACGATGAAGCACTTCGAAGCAGCCATGAAGTCCATAACTCCGAGCGTATCCGATGCTGATCTGCGGCAGTATGACGTCATGAAGAAGACCCTCGGCAAGATGATCTCCTGAGACGCGTGTGAGGGGATGGCCCCGTGAGGGGCCTTCATTTTTTTAATCCCTGCGCCTCTTAGCGTAGATTCTGTTTATGCTCTCCATTATGGCGTTCACTGATGCCATTACTATGTCCCCACCGACTGCCATTCCTGATGCCGTTTTGCCGTCGTCGTCCTCGACCTCGACCTCGACCGTGCAGAGCGAATCCGTCCCTCCCGATATCGCCTCGAGCTTGTAGTTGAGGAGCTTGATCTCCTCGCCAAGCGCAGACTGTATTGCCTTGGAAAGCGCGTCCACTGGTCCAGTCCCAACGCCCGCGGCTACCTTCCTCGCACTGTTCGCCATCAACTGAACGGACGCCGTCGGTGTTATCTTGTCTCCTGTAACTACGAGGATCTCGTTCAGCTTGACGAGCCTCTCCGCGTCGGGCATGCTGCCCAGAACGCTCTCGACAATAGTCGTTACGTCGTCTTCAGTTATCTTCTTCTTGTTGATCGTGTGGCTCCTTACTTTCTCCACGACCTCTGCTATCTGTTCATCGCTCATGTTGTACTTCTCTTTAATGAAATTCGATACTGCGTGCTTGCCTGTATGCTTGCCCATCACGATCCTTCTCTTCTGACCGACCATCTCAGGGGTTAACGGCTCATAACTCTCTGCCTTGGCAAGAACTCCATGGACATGGATCCCCGCCTCGTGGGCAAAGGCATTGTCGCCTACTATCGGGTAGTTCGGCGTAAGCCTGATCATGCTCGCCCTCTCGACGAGTTTCGACGCTTCTTTGAGCATGTTCAGCTTTATGCCCGTCTTTACTCCATACATCGCCTCCATGGCAGTCACTGCCTGCTCAAGGCTCGCATTGCCCGCCCTCTCTCCCAGCCCGTTAACCGTGACGTGTATCTGGGATGCCCCTGCTTTGATGCCTGCCAGTGTGTTGGCCACCGCCATTCCGAAGTCGTTATGACAATGTATCGAGACCGGTTTCTTGAGACTGATGCAGAGCTCGCTTATGAATGACTGCATCGCTTCCGGCTCCATTACGCCGACCGTGTCAGGCACGTTGTTAATATCCGCGCCATGCGCATCAACGCTGCTGTAAAACTTGACGAGCCTCTCCAATGGGGTCCTTGTCGCGTCTTCGCATGAGAACTCACACTCGAGTCCATGCGCCTTGACGTAGTCCGTCGCTGCGACCGCCTGCCTCAATGCATGCTCCTCATCCATCCTGAGCTTGTATTTGAGGTGCACGTCTGATGTTGCAATAAATATGTGCACCCTGTCGACATCTGCCTTGATGCACGCATCCACATCTCCGGTTACGCACCTGGCGAGACCGCATATCTTAGCCCGGAGTCCCAACCCCTTGATCATCCTTATGGTATCTATCTCCTCTTCCGAATTCACGGGGAATCCTGCCTCGATGACATCTACGCCAATGTCATCCAGCTTCCTTGCTATCTCGAGCTTCTCATCGAGCGTAAAGCAGACTCCTGGAGTCTGTTCCCCGTCCCGTAGCGTGGTGTCAAAAACGCGCACTCTGTCGCTGAATTTAGCTCTCTTACGGACAGGCTCTATCATGTCGCTCACGAACACACCTTCCATGCTATAACACCATCGCACTAGATAGAAGAATGCGTTTTTGTATATAAACTATGGGCTAACGTCGGCTCGGTCTATAATTCTTTAGATGCGAAGTCTTTCTTTATCGGCAGAGGCTCCTCCGTTAAGATTAAATGTTTAGACGTGCATAATGATATGGTGTTTCTTCTTGTCCAAGGAGACAAATGAACTTACAGGCAAATTCAGCAAGAAGATGGGCTTTGCGCCCGAGATTATGCACGTCGCGGTACAACTTGATCCAAAGATGGCAGAGTTCTACAACTTCTGCGACTCTACCATTCAAAATGACGGGGCACTCCCTTCTAAGACAAAGATGCTGATCATAATGGCTATGGGCGCGCAGCGTCACTGCAAGGAGTGCGTCGTCTCAGCAATGCGCGGTGCTTATAACAAGGGGGCGTCAGAGCAGGAGATACTCGAGGCAATCAGGGCTGTGGCGGTGGCCGGTGGCGCCCCAGCGATTACTGCCTGCAAGGACGCTCTCGTAATGCTCAGGGATAAGGACTTCGCCAAAGCCGGCTGCGGTCACAAAGGCTAACTAATTAATATAGCCCATATCGCGGCTTGAAGTTTGGCGCCGACTCTGATGGGCACATCAACCTTTTTACCTCACTCCTCGTACAGCACTCCCAAATCTTTAAGCTTCAGATGAATCTTATCGACGGCAACCTTAACCTCGTCCTCATGTTTTGCTCCCGTGCATACCATCTTCCCTGACGAGAATATCAGCAGTACTACTTTAGGCTCGGCCATCCTGTATATGAGCCCCGGGAACTGCTCCGGCTCGTACATGACGTTCTCCAACAGGAACGCCGCCTTCTCGAGGTTCACCTCTGCGTTAAGGTTTGCAGAAGCGACGATGTTCTGGATCTTGATCTCGGGCGTTCCGATTATGACTATGTTCCTGTCCTTCAGGTTCTTGATGATCTTCCTAACCGCGTTATGTACTTCCTTCTCCGACTTGGCTCCCGTGCATACCATCTTCCCTGACGAGAATATCAATGTTGCCGTGCGTGGCTTAGCCAGCCTGTAGACAAGCCCGGGGAACTGCTCGGGGTTATATTCAACCCCCGGCACGTTGCCCGAGATGGCGTCAAGATCGATGCTCTGATTCATAGTCACGGAAGCAACAACATTTTCAATTCTAACTGACGGCTTAGCCATATCATATGCGCCCCAAGAAAACTGCATCCAGAATAAACGGTTTTAAGGGTCTTTATAAAGCTTTTTTGTTTTCTGAATATTTTTCCTCAATTTTGTTATTTTCATTTTTTCCTCCAATCGGAATAATTATCAAAACTATAAGTATTAAAACAACTCCCGCGATAACGATTGGGTTCTTGAACCACAGGAATGGCCATCCCGCATATGGTATGAAGAAGGCTACCTTCCCGATTATCCTCGTCTCCGGGACCCACGAGCCTGGAACCTTTGGGTCTTGGTCGGGGAAGGGATTGTTATCCCCCTTTGTGAGAAAATAATATGTTCCATTTATTTCGGTCTTCATTATTGCTCTGTGGATGATTGGTGTTGGGTAGTATACCGTAAAGAAGAAGTAGTCTGATACCGACTCATCCTCATGGTATGGCCTGTAGATGACAACGTCCCCTGCCGGCTCGGCGCCTGCGATTATGTCTTCCCCACTCGCATATTGGACGAAGATCAGCGAACCTGTCGGTATGTTGGGCTCCATGCTCCCTGACTGGACGGCTGCAAAGGGGAAGTTGGTGCCTGAGGCCGCCCTGCTTATGGCAGTCGAGCATACGATGACTGCCATTACCGCGACCAGTGCGATGATTGTCCCCTTCGCCTTCATCAGCTTTTGTAGTGTTGCCATTGAGCAGCTCACTGCCTGAGCGGGCCAAAGCCGAATTTCGCCGCCGTCGCGTCCACCTTTTCCTGCATCTTTGCAACGTCCTCATCCTTCAAATGCCTGAACCTGCCCTGCGTCTGCAGGTACTTCTTAACGGGCTCCCTCCGGGGCACCTGAACCGTAAGCCTCATCTTGCCATCTACTACCTCATATAACGGCCAGAGCCCCGTCAGAACTGCTAGCTTTCCCATCTCGATGCCAGCATTGACGTCAAAACGCCACCCCGTTGGGCACGGCGTAAGGACGTGCAGAAACGCCGGCCCATTCACATCAAGCGCCCTTCTTGTCTTATTCATTAGGTCGTACGGGTATGACGGACAGGCAGTCGCTGCGTACTGTATGCCGTGGGCAACTGCTATTGCCATCATATCCTTCTTCTCTCTATTCTGACCAGGTGACAGCTTGCCAGGCGGCGTCGTCGTCGTGGCTGCGGCGTAAGGCGTTGCCGAGCTCCTCTGAACCCCTGTATTCATATACGCTTCGTTGTCATAGCAGACATAAACGAAGTCCTCTCCCCTCTCAAAGGCGCCACTCAATGCCTGGATGCCTATGTCGAAGGTGCCTCCATCGCCTCCAAGCGCAATTATGTTGACCTTCTCGTCAGTCTTCTTCTTCCGGAAGAGCGCCGCCATCCCGTGCTGTATTCCGGACGCGACCGATGCGGCGTTCTCGAAAGCTACATGTGTCCATGGGACCCTCCAAGCACTCTGCGGGAAGTATGATGTAGCAACCTCGACGCAGCCTGTCGACGAAACCACCACCGTGTTCTTCCCCGCGGCCTTGAGGATCTGCCTTATCGTCGTGCCTACCGTGCAGCCAGCGCAGAGCCTGTGTCCCGGAGCCAGCAACTCCTCCTTCGGTAAGTCCTTTAAGGTCCTAAAAGCAACGCTCATTCTCTCAACCCCACATACATGCATGGCTTTGGCGACTTCGTGTCTGCGGCATCCATAGTCGCCTTAAACATCGTCCTGAAGTTCTCGAGCGAGATGTCCCTCCCTCCAAGTCCGCTAACAAAACCCTGCAGAACCGGTCTCTCCTTAAGCCCATAAAGGCATGTTGCGACGTCGCAGAACAGAGGATTCGATGGACCGCCAGGAGTGCTTGACCTGTCCATTACCCCGAGCCCCTTGAGCCCACTTACCTTCTGCCTAAAAATCTCTACCGGGAATGGCCTGAACGTCCTTATCGATATCACCCCTGCCTTGATCCCTTTCCTCCTCCACTCCTCTGCTACAACTCTAGCAGAGCCTGTCATTGATCCCATGGTGAGCAGAGCATACTCTGCGTCGTCCATCCCATATGTACCGATGTCATCATAGCTTCTCTCGAAGCTGCGATTGAATTCGGTAGTGATTTTGCTTATGGTGCTGCGGCTCCTCTCGATCGCATCTATGGCTTGGTACTTCA
Organism: Candidatus Methanomethylicus oleisabuli; assembly: GCA_001717025.1. GTDB lineage: Archaea > Thermoproteota > Methanomethylicia > Methanomethylicales > Methanomethylicaceae > Methanomethylicus > Methanomethylicus oleisabuli. Next base: position 18,245 of record MAGU01000068.1, read on the forward strand.
TCTCAAAGTAGTACTCCGGAGGACCTACGACTCCGACGCTGAATGACGTCTTCGGCGAGAGCCTGTTCACGAGCGGCTTGGATGGTATATACTTCCTTACGGTCTCTTCCTCTATCAACTCGACCGGCTCGTAGGTATGGCTCAGAATATACCCGTCAAGATTAACCATCACTGGTAATCGTGTCTCTTCTGTCATCTTGAATGCCATTAACGTCGTATCGTAAGCCTCTTGTGCAGACGATACCCAGAGCTGAATCCACCCCGAATCCCTCTCTGCCATCGCGTCGGCATGGTCGTTCCATATGTTTAGTGGTGCCGATAGCGCACGGTTAACGTTGGCCATGACCATTGGGGTCCTCAGGGCAGCGGCTATGAACAGCACCTCGTGCATGAATGCTAGCCCCTGCGACGAAGTCGCCGTGAAGACCCTTGCACCGGTCATCGAGGCACCTATGCACGCGCTCATTGCAGAGTGCTCCGATTCTACGTTTATGTAATCAGCATCAAGCTCGCCGTTCGCAACGAACTCCGAGAGCTTCTCCACTATGGTCGTCTGTGGTGTTATAGGATACGCAGCCACCACATCGACGTCCGCCATCTTGACGGCATGCGCGACAGCGTAGTTGCCGCTCAATCCAATCTTCTTCATTTTTCCTCCTCCTCCATCCTGATCGCCCTGACTGCGCATGCCTTATCACAGATGCCACATCCTTTGCAGTACATGAATTCTACCTCGTATCTGCCGTCAGGATTTACCTTTATCGCGCCCTCTGGGCAGAATATCCAACATAGGCCGCACTTAGTACACTTGTTTTGGTCAATAATTGGCTTCGAAGTCCTCCAGGCGCTGGCGTCGAAGAGCACTGAGCTGCCTGGCTCTGTTATGGTCCCTCCTTCAGGCAACTCCCTCCAGCCCTTCAGAGGAACCTTTTCGCACTTCATCTTACACACCCCTCTCCATAATCGTTACCTCTTTGTACGCCCTTCTTGCCATATTCACGTTCTTATCCGCGTAAATCTTGAACCTCTCTTTGAATATATCGTCTAGCGTATCGATCTTTACGATGCCAGTAACCTTCACCAGTGCACCAAGGATAGCCGTGTTTGTGATAGGCGACCCCAGCGTTTCAAGTGCTATCTTTGTGGCATTGACGGTTGCGATCTTGCCTGCCTGTGGAAAAGTATCCACGAAGTTTGCTGGTGGATGGCTGGTGTTTAGAACGACCGTACCTCTACCCTTGAGACCATCGCCTACCCCTTCCATTGTGCAGAGGTTCTTGTCCAGCACAACAATCACGTCAGGCTCGTAAATTTGTGAGCGAAGCAGTATCTCCGAATCGCTGATCCTGGTAAAAGCAAGGACGGGGGCACCTCGCCTCTCAGGACCGAAAGCCGCAAAAGCCTGCGCATATCTGTTCTCCTTGATAACAGCAGTTGCAAGTATTTCGGCAGCCGTGACTGCACCCTGACCGCCACGGCCATGCCATCGAATTTCTAGCATCCGATAACACCTTTTTTTGATATAGGGCTAAATGACCCTTATTATATAAAAACTTTAACCATTAGTTTCAAACCAAACATGATAAATCATCGAATTTAATGGGTCTGCAAAATGAGTTCGCTATGTCGGCATCTGCGTCATTATTAAATAGTGTTAGCCGCAATTAGCATCCAGTGGGTTCTATGGAAAATGCCGCTATGGTCGAGGTCAGCAATTGGCTAAACGAAGGTCGACCCTTCGAGGTAATGTTTGAATGTGGCGTAGCCGTAGTTGGAGAGGTTAAGAACATCGTTAAGATTGAACTGAAGAAGGGCGAGACTAAAGGTCTTGGGGTTGGTAGGAAGAAGGCCGGCAGGAAGGTTCCTAAGGAGCAGAAGGCTTTTATTCTGAGTGCTGCTGAGCGCCTACTCGCAGCAAAAGTTCCATTTAAGGTCACCTTCGGTCCAAAAGATAGTACCCTGAGGTTTGACCTAGATCGATACGTCCACATTTACCCGGACAGATGCTCTGTTGTCGGCTTCACTGATCTTGATGAACCCCCCATCGCCCTTATAAAGGAGCAACTTGCATCCATTCAAAACGTAAGATTGCTAACACCGCAGAGATGATTCGCATGAAACCCGTATCCGTTATCCTCTATTCGCTAGCGCTAATTCTCACCTTCTCCCCTGCATTCTGCTATTTGATCCTAAGCTCTTTCCTCTCCGTAGCGCAATTCACCGCTCAGGTAGCGAGCGTAGTCCCCATGATTGTCGGCATCGCTTTGCTGGTGTTTATAAAATATAAAAAACTCTGAGCCGCTAAACTAACGCCTGTATCCCTTCATAAGCCTGAGGTAAGCCGCCGAAGTCTCTTCAATTCTCATGATGTCGCTCGCATTAGCCATTCTGACTACCTTTGCTGGAACGCCCATTGCTACTGACCTGTCGGGTATATTCTTGCCTTCAAGAACGAGCGCCGAGGCACCAACCATCGAATTGCTGCCGACCACAGCGCCGGTGAGAACCACCGCTCCCATGGCAACGAGCGAGCAGTCTCCTATCCTGCAACCATGTATGATGCAGCCATGTGCTATCGTCGTGCCTCGGCCAATCACTGTTGGAAAACCGGGATCTGTATGAACGAGTGCCCCGTCCTGCACGCTTGCCCCATCTTTGATTGTAATCCTCTCGATGTCTCCTCTGAGCACTGCACCTGGCCAAATGTTGGCATTATCGCCGATTATGACGTCTCCAATAATCACTGCAGCCTCGTGGACAAACGCCTCTCTGCTTATTGATGGTACTTTGCCATCAATCTCCTGTATCACGTCATATCCTCCAGCACTACCCTGTCTATCTCCGCATCTATGATATACTTAAATCCGAACTCCTCTGCCCATTCTGGTCGGCGCATGACTCCTTGGAAGAAGAATGCGACCACGAACTCGAGGTCACTTACCTTCAGCAACGCACCCCTCAATATTTTTGGGTTTACAGCGGTCTTTGCCATTGCCAGCCCTCCTAGAAGGACGACGATTTCAAACTTTTCTGCAGCGATTGCGCCTCCAAGCTGGTAGCCAAAGCCCTCTAACATTGATATCTTCCTTATTTTACTCGTGTCTCCTCCAGCCATGAAGTATGGTTCCAAAGGAAGGTCCTTTATTGAATTGCACAAGAACTCTGCAAATGGCAGGCAGGTTGCGGGTGAGCCAACGAAGAGCAGCTTGGCAGGCTTGCCATAGTTTATCATTGCGCCTTTGAAGCACCTGCTCAACCCAACGAGACCCTTCTCTAACATCTTCTCCACTGTTGGTCTTCTCCATACACGACTCCCTCCTGGCATTAATGAAACTTGTGCATTTCCCGTCGCCTCCGCACCACTTAGTTTATGCCGTTCATGAAGTGACCGAAAAGGTGAAAATACCACGGCTCCATAGGTAAGATGAAAGTTCAAATGACGCCATTAAAGCAATTCTTGGAGTATATAAATAAAAGCTCACAGCCAAGGGGGCCTATCCCTGCGTTTACCCCTGTGCACATCGTTACTGCAATTCTGATAATCGCCTCTGAGGGATCTATCGGGCGGATTGCCCTCTCTAAGCGTTTGAAGATTGGTGAGGGGTCTGTCAGGACGATAATCAAGAAACTGCTCGAAAAGGACGTGATAGCAGTAGACTCGATTGGAGGCTGCAATCTGACAGTTACAGGCGCAGGCATTGCAACCGAGCTGAAACGATTGTTGGTGAAACGCGTCCCGTTTGATCTTACCGAGATGGGCATCACTCTGCCTTCATACGCAATTCATGTCAGATCGGACGTGGCTAAAATGCCCCTGACCAAACTTAGGGATATGGCAGTTAAGAACGGCACTGACGGTCTTGTCGTCTTTTCTTACCGCAGTGGTCGGCTTACCCTGCCCCTGTTGACCGACGACGTCTATAAAGTATACCCAAAACTAGCAGCTTCTTTTGACGAGTCGTTCAGACTGATAGAGGGGGATTCTGTCATTGTTGGCTTCTCAAGCGAAGCAATTCGTGCCGAAGAGGGCACACTTGCGGCAGCCTTGGCCGTGATTGATGCCTAATTGTATGCATAAATCATATATTTACGGCACCATAATTGGAGTAGGGCGCATTTAATCTATGAAAAAATCCCTTGTCGTGTTCGGAATTTTCCTTATTGTAATCGTGGGCGTAGCAGGTCTTTACGTGTCTGGCTTCTTCAATAAATCGTCAGCGATCGAGATCAGGATGGGGTGCTTGGATAATGACTTGCACCAGCTAGCTCTGCACGTCGCTATAGCCAATGATTACTTTGAGCAGAATGGGATCAATATCAAACTTTTAAGCTACGACAGCGGTCCACGCCTTATGCAGAGCTTCGTGGCTGGAGACTTGGATTTTGCTTACGTGGGCGCACCTCCAGCAATCAATGGTCGTGCGGCAGCTCTTTCTGGCACGAATTCGAACGTCCCAGTGATTGTCGCCTCGGTCAACCTGGAGGGCTCGTCTCTGGTGACCCGTAGCGGGATCTCTTCGATTAGCGACCTTAACAACACCATAATAGGAACGCCGGGCACCGGGACCATTCAAGACATACTTTTATCCAATTTCATACGGAACAACAGCCTGACCGTCACAAAAAGTCCAGCCTCCATCTCGACCCTCCCCATACTCCTCAGTAATGGTGAGATAGATGGGTTCATCGCATGGGAACCCGTGCCATCTGTTGCAGTCAACCGGTCCGCTGCGCAAGTTCTTTTGACCTCACACGACCTTATGCCAAACCATCAATGCTGCGTTCTAGTCGCCTCAAGCAAAATCATAGCCGCCGATCCTGATACCGTTACTAAGATCGTTCAGATACACAAGAATGCCACTGACTACATCAATTCGAATGCCGCCTCAGCCAAGGTCATTGCAGCTGACTATACTGCGCTCTCGCAGCCCGTTATCGATATAGCCTTTAGCCACGTGGAATACAACTACACACTCAATGTTGACAGCATAAAAACATTCCTTTTACAGATGATACAGCTAGGAACTGTCACCTCAATCAACGCATCCCAAGTAGACTCCTTCATAGACGCTTTTATTGACACGAGCTACGGCTAGGACTATTGTGAAGTGATCAAATGCCCAAGCTGGACCGGTTCCGGAGCACGCTTATAGGCGTCGCGTCTTTGGCGACATTCGTCATCATCTGGCAAGTGGTGACAATGGTAGCGAACTCGCCGTTTCTGCCAACACCCGTTCAGGTATTTGAGGCATTCATAAAGATCAGCACAATTGGGGATATTGATGGCTATACCCTGTGGTGGCACATTGGATTTAGCCTTTACCGTGTTCTGCTAGGCTTTGCCGTCGCAATCGTAACCGCTGTCCCTCTCGGGATCTTGATGGGGGTCAAGCCCGTGGTGAAGAGCGTCGCATCACCAGTAACCGAGATCGTCCGTTTCATACCTCCTATCGCATGGATCCCCCTATCGATCATCTTGTTCAGTGGCATCAACAGATACATCTTCCTTCTTTGGATTGGCATCTTCTTCCCCATCCTCCTCGACACAATAGCAGGCGTCAAACGCACATCCGAAACACAGGTCAATATGGCAAAAACCTTCGGCGCCGACAACAAAGCAATCATAAAGAAGATCATCTTTCCTAGCGCACTACCCGAGATTATGAACGGTCTAAGGGTTGGCCTAGGTGTTGGGTGGATGTGCATTGTGGCAGCAGAGATGATGGGAGGGGAGCCAGTCGGGCTAGGGCGCCTAATCCTGAAATATGCAAACCTCCTCCAGATCGACGTTGTAGTTCTTGGGATGGTTGTAATAGGTTTGGTAGGGCTCGCTATGAATTACCTGATACTATCCGTCGAGCGCAGGCTCTTCAAATGGCGCGTGGAGATTAAAGCGTAGTGACCATTATGCCACCCTTGATAATTGCAAAAGGATTAAGTAAAAGCTTCTTCGCTGGTAAAGAGACGATAAGCGTTATTGACAATCTCGATCTCTCAATCGATGAGGGGCGATTCGCATGCATAGTCGGTCCATCTGGTTGCGGAAAGACGACCCTTCTAAAGATCCTTTGTGGGCTCGAAAAACCGACGGCTGGTAGCATGCTTATTCACGGTCAACCCCCAGACCCAAAGAAGCAGCGATTTGGGGTGATCTTCCAGGAGGACTCTTTGCTTCCTTGGCTCAACTTACTGAATAATGTAAAACTGGGGCTTGAGCTCTGCCATATCGACAATGCAGAGGAGATCGCGATCAAATACATAGACCTTGTAGGTTTGGAAGGTTTTGAGAAGTACTTCCCCCATCAGATCTCTGGCGGGATGAAGAAACGTGTCGCTATCGCTAGGGCTCTGGCTGTAGACCCTGAGATAATACTCATGGACGAGCCATTTGCCGATTTAGACGCGCAGACTCGATCTATGATGCAGAAGGAGCTCCTCTCGATTTGGTCTAAACTTAACAAAACCATCGCATTCATAACGCACAACGTAGATGAGGCCGTCTTCATCGGTCAGTCCGTATATGTACTGACTAAGCGCCCCACAAAGGTGAAGGCTACCGTATCTATCGATATCGACCATCCGCGTTCTAGGCTAAGCCCACCATTCATATCATACCGGGAGAAGATCCTCGGCATGCTTCAGGAGGAGATAACTAGTCTGTGAGCTGACCCAAATGCAAGAAGAACATGATGTGTGTGCCGACCTCATAGCCTCAGCCTTAACATCTAACCAGGCATTCATAGGCTCTTTAAAGAGCATAATGCGACAGAGGGGCTTGTCTATGAAAGACCTGAGTGATGGCTCAGGAATCCCCTTGAGCACCTTGAACAAGGCTATCTCTGAGGAGCGGGACCTTCGCCTCTCAACTCTGCGCCAGATCATTAATTACTTCAGGCCAAAATCAAATGTCCGCGAGAGCGATATTGTTGTGGGGCTGATCGCAGCAAGGTCATCGCTGGACAAGTTCTCCAAGCGAAACATCGAGTTCAACGGTAGGAGGGTGTCCGTCAAAGAGTATCCTGCGCCCGACATCGAAGGCGCAATAATAAGCGCTATCAGGGCCGAACGCGAAGTTGACGGCATCGTGTGCGCCTCAATTGTGGCTAGCATAATTGAGAAGTTCGTCACCTTGCCCATAATGGCCATCAATATTGATGAATCAAACATAATGGCTTCAATTTCTACATTAATCGAAAAAATTACGTCAAAATGCAAATGACCCTTCATTTTATTAATCAGATTGCCATTCTTTTTACCGCTCAGTCAATTGTTTCATATGAAACAATAACTACGTCCCACTCCTTTATTTTTTAATGCACCTTCTTGTATTTGTAAGCAATGTTTTAATATTTCCGCTAGGTTATTTAGACCGCAACAAAACTCTAGAGAGGAGTCCTATGGCGAAATATTCAGATAAAGTAGATCTATACGACGATCGAGGACGTGTTTTCGCCTCTAAGGTTCCTTTAGAGGCTTTGAGTCCATTGCAAAACCCAGCAATACAAAAAATTGTCTCTTTCGTGAAACAGTGCGTCTCCGTCAATCTAGAGGGCGTTGAGAAGTCTCTTGCGACTGGAGCAGTCGGTGGCAAGTCATGCATTATTAACGGAAGGTCTCTTAAATTGGACCTTGTTAAGAATGCAGGAAGCATTGCCGATACGATTAAAAAGACTCTCCAGGTCTCGGCCGACGATGATACCGATGTAAAGGTCCTCAAGGGTGGGAAGCACCTTCTAGTGAGAGTCCCAGCCAAGAGGATGAATGCCGGTGTCGAATATACCACAGGAGCAACCTCAACCGCAGCGGCCCTCTGTTGTGCTATTGTCGACAACTTCAATGTTGGCATCTGGGATGCGGACTTAGTTCATGCCTCTGTTTGGGGTAGATACCCTCAGACAATGGAAATGCTAGGCGGAAACGTGTCTTCGTTACTATCCGTTCCACAGCAGAATGAAGGTATGGGATACGCTCTTAGGAACGTTCCTTGCGCACACATTGCCTTGATTACAAGGAAGAATGCCATGAACGCTGCAGCCCTTTCCTCAATAATGGAACAGGCTGCGATGTTTGAGATGGGCGATGCTATTGGCGACTTCGAGAGGCTCCATATTCTGGGCCTTGCCTACCAGGGGTTGAACGCAAACAACTTGGTATATGATATCGTCAAAGCGAATTCAAAGACCGGCACTCTGGGCGATGTAGTTATATCCACTGTGAAGAGGGCAATTGACGATGGCGTAATCAAGCCACTTGCAAAGGCGCCATCTGGCTACATAAACTACACGACTGACGACCTCAACAAATGGAACGCATATGCCTCAGCGGGTCTTCTTGCCGGAACAATGGTGACTTGTGGTGCAGCAAGATCAATGCAGCATACACCATCTGTATTCATCTACTTCAACGACCTAATCGAAAGGGAGACGAGCCTGCCAGGTGTGGACTTTGGCAGAGTTGAAGGTACAGGTGTTGAGATGGCCTTCTTCAGCCATTCTATATATGGCGGAGGCAACCCTGCCGTATTTGCCGGCAACCATATCGTGACAAGGCACAGCAAGGGCTTCACGATACCGTGCGTCGCGGCAGCAGTAGCTCTTGACGCTGGAACAACCATCTACACACCAGAGAAGATCTCTGGCACGATTGGTGAGGTGCTGAGTGAAGTAGCCGAGCTAAGGGAGCCTCTGAAGTATGTCAATGAGGCCGCAGTAGCAATCAAGGGAGGAGTCTAAAATGGCAACTTACAAACCACAATTATATCCTGGAAACTCAAAGGTTGCCGCTAACCGAAAGAAGTACATGGATCCATCCTATAAGCTCGAGAAGCTAAGGACCGTCAGCGATGACGATATTGTGAGACTCATGGGCCATAGAGTCCCAGGAGAGGCTTACAAGAGCGTCCACCCGCCTCTTGAGGAGATGGGTGAGCCGTCTTGCCCTATCCGAGAGCTTGTAGAAGCGACACCCGGCGCTAAGGCTGGTGACAGGATAAGGTACATACAAATGACCGACTCCGTCTACTTCACGCCGTTGACCCCATACATGAGGGCATGGTCAGGGCATACAAGGTACCGTGGCGTAGACATCGGCGTACTCTCAGGAAGAGTTCCACTTGAAGCGAGGGAAAGGGATCTTGAGAAGGTTGCCAAGGAGCTTGTAGAAACTGAAATCTTCGATCCTGCAAGGTGTGGGATTAGGGGCGCGACCGTCCACGGCCACTCTCTGAGGCTCGACGAGAACGGTCTGATGTTCGATGCACTCCGCAGGTTCCAGTTTGACAAGAAGACTGGCGAAGTAGTCTATGTCAAGGACCAGATCGGCGTTCCTCTGGACAAGCCAATCTCAGTTGGTAAGCCAATAAAGGAAGAAGAGCTCAGAAAGAGGACAAGCGAGTATAGAGTCGAAGATGTAGCCTTCAGGACCGACAAGGAAGTCATTAACTTCATCGAGCGGCTCCATATGCTCAGGACGGAGGCAGGCTTTGATCCGAACAGGGTCAAGGGTATCTAAGGAGGTAGCATGAAATGAGCTCAGAGAATAAAATGTTCATAGAAGCGCTTCGCAAGAAATTCAAAGAAGCGCCAGAGGACAAGAACACGAAATACTACATCTACGATGGCTGGAAGCAGTCGAAGAGGAAGAGAGAGTTTGTAGAAGCTGCCAAGAAGGTTGCAAAGGAGAGGTCGATCCCATTCTACAACCCTGATATGCACCTCGGTGGAATACCGATGGGGCAGAGGGTACTGATGCCCTACAGAATTTCCAACACCGACGTATACGTGGAGGGCGATGACCTGCACTTTGTCAACAACGCTGCTATGCAGCAGATGTGGCACGACATCAGGAGGACCGTAATCGTCGGTCTAGACTCTGCCCACACCGTGTTGCAGAAGCGTCTTGGCAAGGAAGTGACTCCGGAGACAGTCAATCACTACCTAGAAGTGCTGAACCACGCACTCCCGGGCGCCGCAGTCATCCAAGAGCATATGGTTGAAACCAACCCAGGTCTAGTGTCTGATAGCTACGTCAAGGTCTTCACCGGCGACGACGAACTGGCCGATGAGATTGACCCGCGCATGCTGATCAACATCAACAAGGAATTCCCTGCAGACCAAGCGGCATCCCTCAAGAAGGCTATCGGCAATAAGATCTACCAAGTGCTGCACATGCCAACAATTGTCTCAATGACCTGCGATGGTGGGACCATGTCAAGGTGGGCCGCTATGCAGATCTCCATGTCCATGGTGAACACCTACAAGCTGATGGCAGGTGAAGCCGCTATCGGCGAGTTCGCGTTCGCGGCAAAGCACGCTGAAGTCATCGAGATGGGAACACTCATGCCATGGCGGCGCGCTAGGGGTCCAAACGAGCCTGGCGGCATACCTCTTGGATACATGGCGGATATATGCCAAGGATCGAGGGTAAAGCCAGAAGACCCTGTTTGGGTTGCGCTTGAGTCAATCTCAATGGCAGCGTTGCTGTATGACCAGATCTACTTCGGCAGCTATATGTCAGGCGGCGTAGGATTCACGCAGTATGCAACATGCACATACACCGACAACGTCCTAGACGACTTCTGCTACTACGGCGCAGACTACGTCAAGAAGAAATACGGCGGCTTTGCAAAGACCAAGCCAAGCTGGGACCTGATCAAGGACGTGGGAACTGAAGTAACGCTGTACGGCCTTGAGCAATATGAGAAGTACCCGGCGCTCATGGAGACCCACTTCGGCGGCTCACAGAGGGCAGCGGTGGTGTCTGCGGGCGCAGGTGTTGCGGTGTCTCTGGCTACAGGGCACTCGACCGCTGGCATCAACGCTTGGTATCTGAGCCAACTGCTCCACAAGGAGGCGATGGGAAGGCTTGGATTCTATGGCTATGACCAGCAGGACCAGTGCGGTTCAGTCAACAGCTTCTCATACAGGAGCGATGAGGGTCTGCCGTTCAACCTGAGGGGCGTCAACTACCCCAACTATGCGCTCAACGTAGGTCACCAGTCTGCATACTGTGGCATCGTTTCTGCTGCGCATGGCGGAAGGAATGACGCTTGGACGACCAGCCCGCTCATCAAGGTGGCATTTGCCGACAAGGACCTGAAGTTCGACTTCACACACCCGAGGCTATGCTTCGCAAAAGGTGCGCTGAGGGAGTTCGTCCCAGCCGGCGAGAGGGACTTGATAATCCCGTCGCACTAAACACACCTTTTTCTTTTTTTATTCATCTCCAGCTGATTTCTATGCCTCCAAGCAATGGTTTTGAGTCGCTATCAAGAATCTTGAACATTCTGAACGCTCTATCGTCACTTGAATCCGCCGCAGACGCAAGAGAGACTTACCCCGAGTTTCCAAATCTCGCTGAGCACATCGCTCAGCTCTTCCTAGAAGATCGCCTATTCGACATACTTCCAAGGCTAGAGACTCAGCGGGAGTTGGTGATGAAATGGCAACCCGCCGTTCGACCCGCTCTGGATCCCTACATATCCACCCAGATCGGCGTTCTATCAAAGAACTTCGATGACTACGAGACGGGGCACTTCTTAGATTATCCGGACTGTTGCATACGATCCTTCAGCGAACGCATAAGATATGCGCTAGACGAATTGCATGAGAGAGAGCTGGCAGAACTTGGCAAAAGAGGCGGTTCAAAGCCTTACTTCGTCACGACTTTCGGATTCGTCCCATGCAGCGTCTTATGCGAGGAGTCCCACAGCAGACACCTGATAGCCTTCGCCGAAGATAGTGAGGTGGATGCGATGAGGTCGCTCGAGGTCGAGATTGCACGCGCCCTTCCCCACTCTCATCCTGTATATCAGGGAAGTTACTACGAGATTAGGTCGACCCTATTGAGTTGACTATGTCCTCCACATCATTAAGGGAAGTTACGACATGGTCCAAGTCTCCGCATCCGATGAACCTATCGTCTGGAATCGCTCCCTGTCGTCTCACGATTACGGAGATGTCCGCCTCCCTCAGGGCCGTAAGGTCGTTTATATCGTTCCCAACCATGACTACTATGCCGTAATATCCTCTGAGCTTCTTCACAAGGTCTCTCTTGTCCTCAGGCGAGGCATCGAAGAGGACAAATTCCTTTGGTATACCTAATATGTCTGCGCATCTCATCGTCATGTCCATGCAATTTCCTGTCGCAAGAAAGACGTCTGATCCGCCACGTTGCATTCTGCCGACCGCGTCCCTTACCTCTCCATAAAGCCTCCCGCCCAAGCCGACTATGCCTGTTACCTCTCCTCCTTTGTTCACTATGACTGCCATGCATATGCCGAGCTCTGAATTGCAGTGAGACTTGGCCAACTCCGATACTAGCCTAATACCGTCGGCTACATCCTTCTCCAGCAGTACGCAGCGCCTGATCTCAGGGATAGGCACGAATGAGGCGCAACTTGCCTTGAAGCTCACTCCTTTCAGGTCACCCTTAATTAGCGAGTCTACGGCGCCGCGTATATTGACGAGTGCCTCTCCCCTTCTTACAACATAACTGAGCGTATTCTCGTGAAAAATACACTTCTTAGAGCCGAGGTCGTAGATGACTCTGCACGGATCAAAGATTGTCCCTGATTTGTCCAGCACCACCGCTTTTCGCATCAATCCGTCCCCATTATGCCTTATATGCAGTTATCCACCACCGCTTACCGTGCCGCTGCCGTCGGGCCTGCCCTCATCCCTTATCTCCGTAAGAGCGTTGCCATCTTCGCCGCCCGCCTCCTTTTTGGGGCCTTTCGCGCTCCCCTCCCTCTCTACTTTCGGCTCCAAAGAGCCGATCTCATAGAGAAGCCCTGTCGTGTCCAGCTCGGCCCAGATCTTGCCATCTAGCTCATGGAGCCTGATAACCTTGCCTTCGGTCCCTGTCTTGGTATAGATCACTCTTTGACCCTCTGTGACCTTCAAGAAGATCCCTCATTTCTCGTTATTCTCCGCATCCTATATTTTTTTCCGAAGCTCATCCCTTCCAAAGAACTGATGCCATACAACGATGTACGCACGGCGGATCGGTAGGCGCATCATGCAGCAATTTATCTACGTTGCCTCAAAACCTATGGGATGGGTATGGAAATGCGTCTTGATAAGCGACAACTTCCATATTAAAAGGGTCGCATATCATAACGCTTATTATTCTGACATTCATTTTCTTTTTTTATCGTGAGGGTTGCATTTGGAATCTCTTGCTCAGGTGATCTCGGCGGCTAAGAACTATAAAGGTCTTAAAAGGAAACTCGAGATCGGTGAGATCATCCAAATCCTGGGGGAGTCTGATTACGATGACGCCGGCGTTCTTGATATGGGTGACCTTAAGATCGTTGTATCCGCTGATGGGATCACAGAAGACCTCGTAAAATCAGACCCGTGGTTTGCAGGCTACTACTCGGTACTGGTGAACGTCAACGATGTCGTTGTCAAGGGGGCAAAGCCGATGGGGTATGTCGACGTTATCTCCGGGTCCCCAGAAACTAGGCGAAAGATGGCTGAGGGAATTAAGACAGGTCTGGAAAAATATGGTCTCAAGCTCCTCAAGGGTCACACGCATCCTGATTCTTCATACGAGGCGATCGATGCCGCGGTCGTCGGTATCGCAAAGAGGGTTGCCAAAGGAACCGATGCAAGACCTGGCGATAAGCTGATAATGGCGATAGACCTCGAAGGGTCCTTCGGAACAAAGGGCTGGGTGAGGTGCTTCGACAGCACACTTCACCGCACCCGGGATGACCTGCAGCTAATGGTCTCGACAATAGTGGCTGCCATAGATAATGGGTACATCTCCTCATCGAGAGACATCAGCGCCCCTGGGATACTCGGCAGTTTAGCTATGCTCTGCGAGGCCAGCGGCGTCGGTGCCACAGTGGATTTGGAAACGATCCCCAAACCCCCTATGATATCGCTCTCTGACTGGCTCATCTCTTACCCTGCGATGGGCTTCATATTTGCCTCTAAAGACGTTGCCATCCTCGAGACTCTGCGAGGCGTTGGCTTCTCTGCAGAAGTTGTGGGCAACTTCACCGAGTCGAAGCAGATTACAGTCTCGATGGGAAACGAAAAGGGCGTCTTTATGGACCTAGCACTGGAGTCCGTTTTTGGACTGCGCTAGCTCCTCCCTCTCCTCTGGCGTGAAGAACTTGATCACCTCTGCGGGGCTGCCCATCTTGGCTATCTTTCCTTCTCGCATGAGTATTGCCTCCTCACAGGTGTTCAACACGAATCCAAGATCATGAGAGACTATGATGAATGTCTGACCGAGTTCGTTTCTTGCGGTCTTTATAGAACGCGAAACGTCCTGTTGCGTTATCGGGTCCATTGTACCCGACGGCTCGTCTAAGATCACTATTATCGGCTCACGTATGAGCACCTGCGACAGAGCAACGCGGTGCCTCTCCCCTTCGCTGAGCTCGTCCGGATACTTCTTGAGAGTTTCCTCTATTCCGCCCTCTTCAAAACCTGCTGCTGCGAGAACGTTGTGCGCTTTGAACTTGGCAAACTCGTCCGGCAACTCCAGACCTATCGCGTCGGTGAGGTTCTCAAGCACAGTCCTATAAGGGTAGAGCGTATACTCTTGGTGTAGCAACCCCATGTAAGGCGTGGCCCTGCCTCTGCCTAGCGGTCCGGGCTCAAGCATGTTGATCCACTCGTCTCCGATCTTCATCTCGATCCTTCCCGAGGTCGGCGCAGTCACCCCGCATATGGCTCTTGAGAGTGTTGTCTTCCCAGCGCCGCTCATACCAATTATTCCGAATATCTGCTTCTCCTTCACCTCGAAGCTCACGCCATCTAGCGCTTTAACAACGCCCTTGTCTATCGAGAAGTAATGCTTCTTAAGGTCAGATACTTTAAGAATCGCCTTTCCAGGCTCTTTAGGCGCCGGGATCTCCTCCGGATTTAGCCTGCTCATAAATTTTGCAACAACGCTCTTCGTGTCGCCCTCGGCATCTATCCTGCCATCTTCGAGCAGAACCGCTCTCTCGGAGATCGCCTCAATTGCCTCGGGGACATGCGATGTGACAAGAAGCGTTGTGCCCTTCTTCTTCACCTCATCTATCAAGATGCCGTATATCGCCTTCGCGTTTATTGGATCCAACGTCCCTGTTGGCGCGTCTGCGAGGAGCAAGACTGGGTTAACCGCTAGCTGCCTGCCGAGCACCACCCTCTGCTTCTCCCCGCCGCTAAGGTCCCGAGCCGTGTGGATAAGCCGGTTCGAAAGCCCCATGCTCTTGGCTATCTCTATTGCCCTCTTGTTTATGTCACTCTCCGGCACCCCGCTCTTGCTCAGCGCCTCTATGAGATTCTCATAAACAGTCATGCTTCCGTAAAGAGCAAAAGTCCTCTGGAACATTATTGATATTCTGTTCCTTAGTGCCTTAGCGTATGAATCGTTCCTCCAAAGGTCTACCTCCAGCAGCTCCATCTTACTATAACATCTTGGGCAGACCTTCCCCGCCTTGCTGGGCCCATCTATATGCTCACATTCCTTGCAAATCGCAATCCTATATGTGATCCTTCCAGACGAAGGGGCATAATCGGATATGCCCTTTAGCATCGACAAAAGTACGGTCTTGCCCGAGCCGCTCCTACCAATTATTCCAAGCCTCTCCCCCTCTCCTATGGTCAATGAGATGTTGCTGAGGACTTCCTTTGTGCCGAACTTCTTTGATACTCCGTCAATGATGATGAATGGCTCGCTCATACGCACACCGCAGAACACTTTATCTTGAAAATCGTGATATATAAACAAACTGAATTGCTGTTGTTGGGGGGCAATAAAGACGCATTATCTTGTTTCATACACTTTATTCTTTAGACGCGCGCTAACATCCTTCAGCACCTCCATCGCATCGATGCGTTTTTGGTCGACATGCTTCTCAATCATTAGTGAAGCGATCGTTCGGCAACGATCAGGCGGCATTCCCGTGTGTAGCGCTCTCTGGCATATCCTCATGGGATTCCTGAACTGGAACGGCGTCTCGCTTGCTGCCTTCAAGAAAGATTCCTCCTCCTCCGGCGTTATCTCTCCTGAATTTGCGAGCCCTTCAAGCGTAGCCCTTATATTGACCATCGGCTCTGAGATCGGCGCTAGCGTCTCTGGGTGGAAGACCAGCGCAACCTCATCATCCGATGATATCTTTCCATCTTTATACCATCTGTATATCTTGCCAACGCCTACCATTCCGTATGCGTCCATCTCTGCTGCCCTCAGTGCTCCCATGCTTGATCCGCCCACCACTACGACGCCTCTTTCGATAGCGTATTTTATCTCCCTGTGTGCCACCGCATTCCGCTGGTAGAAGACCCCATCAATTAGCCCTATTATCTCGAAACCTTCGTCTGTAGCCGAAACTATGTCTCCCCTGCCGGCTGGCGGACGGAAGGTTGCAGATGGGAGTACCCTGATCGCCTCGGCTATGGGCGCGCTCGGCCCCAAGAAAATTACTGCCCTTCGACGGCGCTTAAGCAACCCCACTCACCTTAGCTACTGGCTATGCCCCCTCAGCCTCTTGCCGGCTCTTTCTTTATCCATGGCATATACCTCTAAACCCGGAACTATTACCCTCACTGCGGGCACCTCTGTCTCGGTCCGAGTTAAGTCTGCAACAACCACCTCGTCCAGTCCAACGGATGATAGCCTCCGAAGCGTGTATCTTATGTCGTTCAGGAAATCGCTGCTGTCGAATGTCGGCATCTCGTCTAACGATGCCTCCACTCCAGTCCCTTCAAACCACTTGCGATTGATGCGCTTCATCCTCTCGTAGCCCGCCCTTCTTGCGAAATCCGCCTTGTACGTGTCCTCTCTTGTGCCGTGTATTGTGGTTAGTCTGCTCTGGACGGCTTCCGTGAACGCCCGCAATGCCGCAATCTTGGGATCTGGGTGCGTTCCAACTCCCAATGAAAGGAGGGCAGGGTCTCTTGTAGCTTCATCATCGAGTGCTACTGCGATGGTGGCTATTCCAATGTCGGATGTTATGTCCTTCGCGTATGCCTTTACGCTTGCCCTACTCAGCCTGCCGACGATCTCGCCTATGGGGCCGTTCATTTCTGATCCTATGTTGAGGTCTCTGCCCTTTAGCGTGCCGTGCTCGAAGAGCGACCACGAATCCCTTTCTATGACTTCCATCAAGCCGTGGAGTATCGCCTCCTCGAAAAGATTGCCGACAGCAAGCCCGTTCGTGTTCGTCCTGAAGAGCTGGTTTTTGCGGCTGTAAGGATGAAAAACCGCCTCCGCTGGTACCAGTATCCAATGATCTTTACTGATCGAGAATCCCCTGAACCATTCTATCCTGTCAGAACTCTGGTAACTTACAGTCGCCGGCAATACGAGCCTCGTGGGATCGAGGACCGCGTCGCCCCCATTCTCGCATGCCCTCTGGAGCTCATCGTAGCTTCCGACCACGCACATGCCGCTCCTGGGCTCGGCGGAGAACCTCTCGATGCCCTCCATTATGGCTGAAACCTGCGCCTCCTCCTTCGTGAACCCCTTCCCAGCATAGACCGTTACTGCACCATCCGCGGCGCCGGGTCTTACCGATGTGAATACAGGTACGCCTATCCTGTCAAGCCCGGTGATCTCCGCAACCCTGGTTATGCCTGCGTTAAGAAGGGCTCCCTGAACGTGCTCGAGTGTGGTCGCCGGTGAGGATGCGCGATGGGTATCCAGCAGGTAGCCCTTTGGGGCAGGTTTAAGAATCATTCGTAGTCCCACTGCAGCCAATCACTTTGACTCTTCGAGGTCTTTCATACCTGAGACCATTACCGCCGCCCCAACGCATCCTATGAGGTTAGGCCTCTTGGGGACGATCATCTCAACGCTCAGGATCTCTGATAGCGCCTTTACAAGACCCTTGATCATCGCAGTTGAACCGACCTCAATGATGGGGTATCTTATGTCGATCTCCTGCAGTTGCTGCTCAAATACCTGCTCGGCAACGCTGTGGCACGCCGCGGCTGCCGCATCCTCCGTCTTGGCCCCCCCTGCGAGCCCTGCGACTAGGTCCTGCAGCCCGAAGACGATGCAGTACGCATTCATTGGCACTGCCTTATACTCCCCCTTCGCAGAAAGTTCGCTGAACTCCTCCATAGATAGCCCCAGCCGCTTGGCGGTCGTCTCTAGGAACCTCCCAGAGGCGCCTGCACATGCTCCCCCAACCGTAAAGCTGTCCGGTATGCTATCATAGAGCGTTACAGCCTTGTTGTCCATACCACCTATGTCTATGACCGTCGCGTCTCCCTTCTGCTTGTCCGTGAGGAAGAGCGCGCCCTTGGAGCATGTCGATACCTCCTCCATTGCAAGCTGAGCCTTATACTTCTCCTTTAGTATGGTTCTCCCGTACCCAGTGACGCCCACCGCCTCCACCGCTTCCTCGCTCAGCCCCGCCTCCTTCAATGCTTGGTTCAATGCTGCGATGCCCGACTCAAGAACACCTGTTGTTGGAAACCAGCCCGAACCTAATATCTCGTTGTTCTTCATCACAACCGCCTTCGTTGTCGTCGAGCCTGAGTCGATGCCGGCGGTTATCCCCTCCTGCTTAGTCCTTGCAAAGAGAGGTTTTTTGCCTATTATGTTTACAAGAGCCTCCATCCTCAGCAGGAGCGCACCTGCCTTAGACCTCTCAGTGAATGAGTATGATACGACCGGTATCTTCGACTGGCTTTGGATATATCTCCGGATCACGCTCCTCACTAGCGCCCCCTCTGCGCATCTGAAGCAGCTCGCAATAAATACCCCATCAGCGTCAACCCTGCCCTCTACTATCGCCTTGGCCCTTGCCATCATCACCCTTAGCCCTGGGCTAGCCACGTGGAATCCTATCTCCTCCTCGGCGGCTCTTATCTCTGAAGCCTCGATCTCCGGCGTGAAGATGTTGCCACCAACGATATGCGCTGCCTTCTCGATTTCGTTTTGAACACCGCTGTATTCTGAGCCGCATGAGATCTGCGCTATCCTGACCATCTAGAACACCTGTGATGTATCAAATTTGTTAATCTCAATGAGAGCAGCAATTTCAAATAAACTTTCCTGACATGCCGCCGTCCCTTTCTCAACGTTGCATCTCATTTTATTCTTATCTCAACCACGTCCTTGTCTTCGAGGATATGCTCCGAGCCGACCCTCTCCCCTCCATAGTTGACTGATTTGCCCCAGATCCTTGCTAGCTTGAACTGCTTGAAGAACTGCGAATGGACGATCTTTGCAATATCGCTTACAGTAGCCCCTGCTTTGACTATGATCGGCTTCTTTGCAGGCTCCCCTCCCACCTCCTTAGTGTATATCCTCAATATCCCTAGCGAGTCGAAGAGCCTCTTGTTGATGTCCGAAAGCCCCTGATTCAAACTCGCCGATGCGCCTATTGCGCCCTTATTGGCGGAGATCTCGAACTCTGCAACCGCTTGCGGTTCGAGGTCTACCTTGTTTATGAGTATCAGCGACGGTTTGTACATCTTCGTCTGCTCAAGTGACTCCACTATGTCTTCTTTGGTTACATCGCCCCAGATCCTTACCACGGCGTTCCTGATTCCTGCCTCCTTAAAGGTCTTTTCAATCTCTTCCACTCCGCAAAGTACCCTTCCAGTGCAGGCTACTTGGAGACCGCCGCCGTTCGACCTCTCAATTTCGATCTTTCTAGTTTTCTTGTCTAGGGTTATGCCTGCATGTGTAAGCTCCTTCGTTATGATGCTGAACTGGCCAATCGCGTCTGTAGCGTCAAGCACTATCAGCAGCCCATCTGCATTCCTCGCCAAGCTCAGTAGCTGCGCCCCCCATGCTCCCCCCCTATGCGCTCCATTGAACATGGCAGGGGTGTCTATGAGCTGGAACTGAATGTCCTCGAACCTCAGCATTCCTGGAATCGGCTCCTTAGTTGCGAAGAGGTGGTCGCCGACCTCCACCCTCGCGTTGGTTAATGCTCTGAGGAGCGAGCTCTTGCCGGCGCCTGTCATCCCTAGCATCACTATCTGCGCAGCGCCCTCCTTCTTTATTGAGAACCCTCCTCCGCCGCTCCCGGTCGCCTTCCTCCTTCTTTGGAGGTCCTGCTCCTCCTTCAGTTTTGAGAGCCTCCTCCGGAGGTACCCTCTCATCTTCTCGTTTCCCTTATGCTCTGGTATGGTCGATATGAACTCCTCAAGATATTTGATCTTCTCAGGGAGCGTTTTGGCGTTTATGTACCTCTGCTCAGCTGCCTTAGCCTGAGGAGGTAAGTTTGCTGGCAAGCGCCGCACCATGATTAGAATGCATTCTTGATATAATAATCATTCCGTCGTCGCTTTGCCGCTTAATCTTCCCTTGGCGTAGAGTCTAGACACCCTTATTATCCGGTCCGCAAGCTTTGTCGCGCTCTCCTCAAAGAAGTAAGCATTCGGCTCGATTGCAAAGCCGCCCTCATCTATTACTACGTCGACCCATCCTCCCATATCCCTTATGGCGCATTTAGCGAATTCGATGAGCTCATCTTCGTCTCTTCGACTCTTCTGCGACCTCTTCAGAACCGCATAGCTTAGGTTGAGCTTTTTAATCGCATCAAGCACCATCTCGTCATACTTGACATTGATCACTGCCCTTGCCTTGACATCGGCGCTCTTTACCGCAAGCAGTAGCTTCGCAAGGTGGCTCGAGACGCCAAACTCGGGATCCATGAGTGCCTTGGCTTTCCCTCTAACTCTTACCATCCTGCCCGGGATCCCTGCGACGTCAGCAATCCCCTGTGCATCCTTCAGCGCCATGACTATGTTGCTGCATACCTCTGGCACCAACTCCGTGAATTCGGGGGCGCTCTCTAGGAGTGAAACCGCAGCCCTAAGATCGCCGAGTATCACTCTTCTGACGTCAGATATGTCCGCCAAACTCATGTGGAGCTGCATGCAGATGATGCATCTCTCTTCCTCGAGCTCAGGGACTTTGATCTTATGCGCATGGCAGATCGCCCCACCCCGGCGTAAGCTGAGGCAAATTTCGCATATGTTGTTAACCAAATCAACATAGTTGAGCCTCTTCGTCGCAATCTCCGCGGTGAGCCCCTTCGATATGCTCCTGAGCTCCTCGATATTGAATGGCGGAGGCGCTATAGTCTCCAAATCCTGGGTGAGATAGCCACTCACTGCCGCTTGGGTCACTCCTAGTCTCCTCGCTATCCTCGTTTGCGTCCAACCATAGCTCTGTGCCAGCTCCTTCGCAACCATCGTCCTGAGTGTCGGCAATAATGATCTAACGGTCAGTTCGCATGGAGGATTCATGTAGCTTCACCATAACTGGTTTATTTGAAATATTATATCACAGGCTTATAAGATTATTATAAGCATGTTCCACTCTTAATGCAACACGCCCCTGCTTCGGACACATGTTGCGTTCAAAGTTTAAATAAATAGGATGCTTAAACCTCATGAGGGGTATCCTTGGGTAATCCTCCTGTCGCACTGACCATCGCTGGGTCTGACTCAGGCGGGGGCGCCGGCATACAGGCTGATCTGAAGACCTTTGCTGCCTTAGGAGTTCACGGTGTAGTCGCAATCACTGCAGTAACCGCTCAAAATACCTTGGGGGTCAATGCCGTGAGCGAGATCCCTCCAGAAGTCGTCCGCCGTCAAATAGACGCTGTCGTGGATGACTTTGGCGTTAGGTATGCGAAGACCGGCATGCTCTTCTCGTCCCCTATAGTTTCAGCCGTGTCCAAAGCAGCATCCGCACACAAACTTCACCTCGTTTTGGATCCAGTAATGCTGGCAAAGTCAGGGGCGCCACTGTTGAAGTCTGATGCACTCAAAACCCTCAAGGAGCAGTTGCTTCCTCTTGCAGACGTCGTCACCCCTAACATCGACGAGGCCGAGGCGCTGTCGGGGATGGTCATCCGTGATATAAAAGATGCTGCCGTTGCTGGCAACGCTATCTTGAGGCTGGGTCCCAGGGCGGTTGTGATCAAGGGTGGCCACCTAAAAGGCTCACCCATCGATATGCTGGTTACCGGCGATGGTGCGATAAGGCAGTATGGGGGCTCCAGAATCAGTTCAGGCTCTACCCATGGTACCGGCTGCACCTTTTCTGCGGCGATAACGGCCCTGTTGTCCAAAGGTTGCTCCTTAGAGGACTCTGTGCTCGGCGCAAAGGAGTTCGTATCAAACGCCATCCTCTATGGATTGAGAATCGGGAAAGGGGTGGGTCCCGCCAATCCAATGAGCAACGTTGAGATCGACGCAGAGAAGTACAGAGTGATCTCTAATATTACTGACGCAGTAACCATACTAGAGTCTGCGGAGGGCCTTTCGATGCTCTGCCCCGAGTGCCAAATAAACATAGGCATGGCCCTTCCTTCTCCGTATGCCCTCACCCCAGACGATGTGTGTGCGATACCTGGCAGGATCGTCAAGGTAGGCTCGCGCCTTAGAGCGAGTGCGTGCCCCCATTTCGGTGCATCTAGCCATGTTGCAAAAGTAATCTTGGCAGCAATGTCCTTTGATCATAATATCCGATCAGCCATGAACATTAAGTATTCTGAAT
Source organism: Candidatus Methanomethylicus oleisabuli (assembly GCA_001717025.1). GTDB lineage: Archaea > Thermoproteota > Methanomethylicia > Methanomethylicales > Methanomethylicaceae > Methanomethylicus > Methanomethylicus oleisabuli. The sequence goes on from MAGU01000068.1 coordinate 40,724, forward strand.
CGATACTGGAGGCCTGCTCCAAGACAGGCTTCACCGTCTCCTCTTACAATCGAGCTAATGAACCGGACGAGATCAAGCGCACCGAGGGCGCCTCTATACCATGGGGCGTGAATGTCGCAATAAATGCGGCTAAGAGGATGCCTGATGTGATATTCCATAAGGGCGATATGGGAAAAGAGCCCATGCTCAACATACTTGGCAGAGACTCCGTTGAGGTAGTGGTGAAAGCCACCTCTATATTCAAACAATTAATGAAGCCTAGCTCCGCGAGCCATTTCGATACTGCCACGCGTCAATGCGGGGCACCTTGACTTTATTCTCATCGCACATGCCGCTCCTCACGTCCTCTATGTAGGAGTTCAACTTGAAGACTGGTATCACGAACGTGCCCCTGTTCTCAATAACCGATTCTTGATAAAGGGTGATAATGATGGGTACTATGGTCACCTCTCCCCACCTCTCCATCCCCAAACAAGCAAATTCCTGCATCTTCAAGGCAAACTCTTCCGCCCTACGGCTTTGAGCCACGGCTGCCGCCCTCAGACTTGATGCTTTTCCCTGCCTTATGCACCAGTGCTTGCAGTCCGTTAGGATCACCCTGGGTAGTGCCAACGCTACCACGTCTATCTCATATCTCTTCTTCTTCGACGAGAACCTAAAGTTGCGAAATGTTCTGAAGCCGTTAGCCGAGAAGATCTCTGAGACTATGCCCTCGAAATCCTGCCAAGTCATCTCCATGGCGATGCTTTCTAGACCTTTTCCCTCTCTCAGCATCAACTCTATGCCGTCCAATGATAAGCATGGCATTCTGCCTCATGCCCCCTCAAATCTTTAGTATTGGAGGGAATCTTAACTTATGCGCGTTATTATGCACCCTCTCTACAACCTTATCCACCAGCGCATCCCCCCCCTCACCGAGAAGCCTGGCTATCTCCTCCTTTTTCATCCTCATATCCACCATCATAGTCAGTATGCCATCTATCTGCTCGTAGCTTATTCCGAGCTCCCCCTCCGCAGTCTGACCATCCCACAAGCAGGGGCTACTCCTCTTGGATATTATCCTGCTCGGAATCCCGATGCTCTCGGCAAGCTGCCTCACTTGAGTCTTATAGAGCCCACCGATCGGCAGAATGTCTGCTCCGCCGTCTCCATATTTAGTGAAATAACCTATCAGCAGTTCACTTCTATCGCTGCTGCCAACGACGATCCTGCCCTCAGAGTTGGCAAAATAGTACAGCATCAACATTCTGATCCTGGACTTGACGTTACCTTCTGCAACCTTGTTCCCCTTGCTCGCCACCGATGACAATATGCACCTAGTGGCATCCGTTATGTTCAATATCCTGTAATTGATACCCTTCGACTCTGCAAAGCTTACGGCATCCTCAATATCCACGGGGGGGGTTGAGCCGTCTTCTGGCATTATCAGCGCAAGGACCTTGGACTTGCCTAGTGCTTCGATCGAAAGCGCTGCAACTGTTGTGGAATCTATGCCTCCACTTAGCCCAAGCACGACCCCTTTCTTTCCTACTTTCTGCCTCAAGAACTTGACGATCTTTCTCACAACCTCGTCGCTGTTGATGGAAGGTGCAACTGCAAAGCTCAACATAACCATCCTAGGGGTACCATATCGATGAGTATATAAAAGCTTAAATCACTAAATAACTTCAACTGATAGGAAAGGGAGTATGATTTATGGCGTCAAAAGATCAAGCAATGGGTGCTGGAATTCTAGGTGTTGCAATCATCCTTATAGTCGTCTATATCTGGGCGCTGTTCTTCTCGCCTGTAGATATGATTATTGGCGGCTATCCACTTCGTTATTGGATGGTGATCATTCCCGTTACAATTGTAGTACTTGGCGTGCTAGCCATAGCTGGTTGGATAGGCTACACAATGGCAACAACGCCGCCTCCAAAGCCCCTTGAGGACATACCCGAGTTGTCGGAGAATTCAGAGAACAAAGCAGCGCCCACTCCACCTAATACAGAGGCCACTCCACCGCCGCCACCAGAGAAGAAGTAATGCCAATTTCTTGGGCAATCTGCCCTTTTTTTAATAAAACGAATATCGTTAAATCGTAGGCATTCCATACTGCTTAATGCCAGAAGGCACGGTTTGGTGATGAAACGTGTCACTCTGGTGCTGAATCGTTATGGGTGAATGGAAATGGGCATCCAATACCCTCTGATAATAATCAATTTCAAGACATACTCTGAATCAACGGGTGCAAATGCCTTGTTAATAGCAAGGTGCGCAGAGAGGGTAAGCAAAGAATATGGTGCTTGCATAGCGGTTGCGCCTCAGCCTGCCGACATTCTAAGAGTAGCATCTGTTGTAGAGATACCCGTGTTTGCGCAACACGTCGACACAGAAAAGCCTGGACCGCATACCGGCTATATCACGCCCGAATCGGTGAAGGAAGCAGGCGCCTGTGGAACGCTCATCAATCACTCTGAGCACAGGCTTCGCATAGACCTGATTGAAGAGTCCATCAATAGATGTCGATCTTTGGGCATTATAACGTGCGCATGCGCAAACTCATCGCTGGTGGGGAAATCACTTGCGGCGTTCGAGCCTGACATGATAGCCGTGGAGCCGCCGGAACTGATTGGCGGCGGCGTCTCCGTCTCAAAAGCCAAGCCAGGGATCATATCGGAGTCGGTCAGTGCAATACGTAGCGTAAGTATTGCCGTCCGGCCACTGTGTGGGGCAGGCATAACTGATGGAGAAGATGTCTCCGCCTCCATGAAGCTTGGCGCAGAAGGAGTCTTGGTAGCATCAGGAGTTGTCAAGGCAAAAGATCCCGGAGCCGTGCTAGTCGAATTTGCGAAGGCAATTCGTCAATGATATTTGTACACTTTTATACATAAATGCTTAAATATGTAGACTTAGTGCTATCTTAGTCTAAGGTGTAACTTATGGGTGACTGTCTTTGGCACCAATGCCGTAAGGATCGACCTGCCGGTCGATGACATTCCGAAATACTGGTATAATATTCTGCCTGATCTGCCTGAACCGTGCCCCCCGCCGCTGGATCCGAAAACCAGGGCTCCAGCAGGGCCAGAGTCTCTCAGCAAGATCTTCTCAAAGAGCTTGCTGGCTCAGGAGATGTCGACTGAGCGGTTCATAAAGATTCCTGAAGAGATCAGGTCAGTGTATGTCAACCTATCCAGGCCCACGCCGATATTTCGGGCAAGGCGCCTGGAGAAGTATCTTAAGACCCCTGCTGAGATATACTTCAAGTATGAGGGTATCTCGCCTCTTGGGAGCCATAAAGGAAATACTGCTGTTGCCCAGGCCTACTACAACATGATCGATGGCACACAGCGCCTTGTAACAGAAACGGGCGCCGGGCAGTGGGGAACCGCCCTCGCCCTCTCTTGCAGCCTCTTCGATATGAAGTGCAGGGTCTTCATGACGCGAGCCTCACATGATCAGAAGCCTTACAGGCGCCTGTTAATGGAGATGTATGGTGCAGAGGTCTTCGCGTCGCCAAGTAATGTAACCGAATTCGGGCGAAAGACCCTGAATGAGCGCCCTGATCATCCTGGCAGCCTTGGCGTTGCAATAAGCGAGGCTATCGAGGTCGTTCTGGAAGACCCCCTCTCTAAGTACTGCTTGGGGTCTGTGCTGAACCATGTTCTGCTTCATCAGACCGTTATTGGGCAGGAGGCAAAGATGCAGATGGACCTTATCGACCGCAAGCCTGATTTCGTTATAGCCTGCGTCGGCGGTGGTAGTAACTTTGGAGGCATAGCCTATCCGTTCATTCAGGATAAGCTAAAGGGTGCCTCGGAGGCCGAGTTCATAGCGGTTGAACCTACCGCCGTCCCCTCGTTAACCAAGGGGGTATATACATACGACTTCGGAGATACTGCCGGTCTGACTCCTCTGTTGCCCATGTATACGGTTGGTCACGAATTCGTGTCCCCTCCCATACACGCCGGAGGTCTCAGATACCATGGAAAGGCGCCATCGCTGAGCTCGCTAGTCAAGAGCAAGGTCGTGAAGCCGGCAGCTCTAAACCAGTGCGAGGTATTCGAGGCAGGAAAGGTCTTCTGCAGGCTAGAAGGTGTATTGCCCGCTCCGGAGAGCGCCCATGCCCTATGCATGGCAATGAATGTTGCTGAAGAGTGCCGAAAGAAGAATGAGAAGAAGGTCATACTCTTCAACATGAGCGGGCACGGCCTGCTTGACCTAGGCGGTTACGGCGAGTACCTTGCAGGAAAGCTGAACGACTGCCCTCCAGGCAAGATAGACTTCAATGGAGTATTGAAGTGCGCATAATGCGCACCTTTTTTTAAACCTTTAAAAGGCAGTTGCACCTTATTAATCCCCGATACTTTGCTTTCGGAGGTGAACAATGTGGCTGAAGAAGTAAAAGCTCCTATAAACACTGCAATGCCTAGGGACGTTATCCTGGTCGGCAAGAAACCAATTATGAGCTATGCGACAGCTGCACTTATGCAGCTTAAGGAGAGCAACGCCATCACCATCAAGGCCAGGGGTATGTCTATCTCTTCTGCAGTCGACGTTGCTGAAGTGCTGACTAAGAAACTAATGAGAGACGAGGCATTCGTTGAATCAGTAACGATCGGTACAGTAAAGCTAGGCGAACCAGAAAGGAACGTTTCTACAATCGAGATCAAAGTGGCAAACAAGGCAAAGAAGTGATCTCAGAAACGCCTTTTTTTCCATTTTTTACAGCACCGCTCATTTTAACTGGTCTAGGTCCAGCCGCTTATGTCTTAATTCAACTCAACGAGACCTTCGTGACTGTAGGCACCTTCAAGAGCTCGGAAACCACGTTCCCTGGCACTTGCCTATCTGTAATTATGAGCAACTTTGGGTCTGGGTTCACATCCGGGTCTTCCGCGAGTATCTGCCTGATGCCCACGTTAGCATTTGCTATTATCTCCGTCGCTTTCGAGATCACCCCTACCGCATCAGGTCGCGCCCTGATTTCGACTACGCCAAAGCCGAACATCGGCGCAACATCCTTCAGGAAGCTTCCAGCCGGCTTAAGACCCGTGAATATCTTCTTCATCTTGGGATCATGAAGGATGTCTTCTACAGTCTCCCTGACGACCCTTCTGTCCACCTTGGCAGCTCTAGCTATGCTGGAATCTGTTATCTCGACCTCGCCGCAAGCTATCTTAGTATCCTCATTTATCCTAAATCCTAATTCTACCATCAGCCTTGCGACCTTGAGCTTTGCGGGGGCGCATCCAAAGAAAGCCGTGATCTCCTTCCACATGTATCCCACTATGTATGTTTTTGTTCGTGAATGGCTATATATGACTATTGGATGCACCACTCGTATTTTCCCATCATCATGCACTTTGGAGGCATCGTAACGAAGTCGATCCTAATCGAAACCAACAAGTATGGTGCCTAGCTTCGGGTCTTTCGTATCGAGCCCCATCCTCTTCTTTATGTAGCTGTCTACGGGGGGCGATGGGCTTCCGACTACCGCATAAGGCCCTAGCCTATCTGGCATCTCTAGCGGCAATATCTGAACCCGCATCTCATCCCGCTCCTCCTTCATTTTTCCCATCTTGTCCTTATAGAAGACTATCTCCCCGACAACTATGTCGCCCCTCTGTTTGCACTCTTCTATCTTTGCAGGGTCTATGACCTCCTCTCCAATCAGCTCAGATCCACAGGTCAACTTTATCAATGAGCAACGCGGCCACTGCATAGTTCCATCTGTTAGTCCGCCTACCAAGTTCTTCCTCTTTAGCGCCTCCCGCACGCCGACATTGATGCCTTTGCATAACCCCATCAGGACGCTATTCTCCGCCTCACTCTCGAGCCTCTCAATCTCCGCGCGGTCCTTATCATTCAACTCAATTGTCCGTATGATTCCTTGCATCGTGGAGAGCTCTTTCAGGACATCGATTTTGTAGTTATCTGCTGACATATACTCTGACCACCTTGGGCGCCTTTATCGACCCTGCCGTTTCAGGGAACATATTTAGCCTGCTATTGGGCATATACATCGCATTGATGTACTCCTCAGTAAATATCGGCTCGGCCGCCAACTCAATGTACTTCATCCTATCTGCGACCTCTATAGCCTCGCGTCTAAGATCGAGCGACTTCAAGCATATCCGTGCGCCGGACCCTGCTGTATTCCCCGTAAATGATATCCTATCCAGTGGAACTTCAGGTATCATACCGAGCACTCTAGCGCTGGCAGGGTCTATATAATTCCCAAACGCGCCGGCGATGATTATCTCATTCAATTCTGCCGTTGTATGTCCGCTCTTCCTCATAAGCGTCATATACCCGCCAAACATTGCTGCCTTAGCCTTTTGGATCTCCCTTACGTCATCCTGGGATACGACGATGTCCTCCTTTCCAGACGCTGTCTCCTCCTTCGGCACAAGCACAAACTCCTTTCCCATCGGCGTGACCCTGACTCCCTTGTGCCCTTCCACTAGTTTCCCGGACGTGTCTAGTGCTCCGCACTTGAGCATCTCCGCTATGGCATCAATTATCCCTGAGCCGCAGATACCCCTTGCCTTTTCATCGTCTATGGTCTTGTATATTACCTCATCTTCTATGATTCTTACCTTCTCAACCGCCCCGTTCGCAGCACGCATGCCATTCTTTATATGCGCCCCCTCAAAGGCAGGCCCTGAAGCTGTCGAGCATGACCATATGCCTTCCCTGCCTCCAAGCATGACCTCCGTGTTCGTTCCGACATCCATCAGCAATGTCAGCTTCTCCTTCTCATGCAGCCTACATGCGAGGGCGTCCGCTATCGCATCCGCCCCGACGAACCCCGCAACGTTAGGGAGCACATGGACGTTTCCTGATGCGTTGATTGATATTCCAAGGTCCCTAGCCTTGATGTCATACGCCCTGCCCAATCCTGCCGGGTATGGCGCCAGTCCTAGGCTCTTAGTGTTGACCCCCACAAAGAGGTGGTGCATAGCCGTATTGCCAACCGCGACCATTTCGTATAGCTCCCGCCTTTCAATGCCTGTTTCTGTGAGCCCTTTCTCTATGAGCTCATTTATGCCATCGACTATTGCCTTCTGCACCTCGCCGAGCTCTCTTTCACCTTGGGCGGCGTAGTTGATGCGCGATATGACGTCCTCGCCGAACCTTATCTGGGGATTCATCATACCATCTGCGAATGCTATCCCGCCATCCATGAGGTCAACAATGAAGACCGCGAGTTTCGTAGTTCCGATATCAACCGCAACGCCAAAGGACCTCTTTCTAGTATCGCCCTCCTCGACCCCTATGACCTCTTTCCCTCCGAGGATCACTGCCGTGACCTTCCAGTCGGCCCTTCTCAATATCGTCGCAATCTTCGTGGCAATTCTGTAGTCAAGCCTGACATCCAAGACCCCTTTTGAGCCAAGTGAAGAGTACAGTCTGATGTCATCCGCAACAGTATCGTGGAGCGTGGGCGGCGCGAGCTCAAGGTAAACCTTCTCCACGTTGCTCCTGATCTTGACGGGTGGCTCCTTACCCATTATCACTAGCCGTTGCCTGCCAACTCTGCTCTGGTCTGGAACCCTTATTGTAACGTTTCCCTTGACCTTAGCTAAGCAAGCAAATCTGTAGCCCTTCTCGGCCTTCTCCTTTGGGATCCTCTTCAGTTCAACATCTGTGATGGGAGAGACTTCCCCCTCTATGACCTCGACAAGACATTTGCCACATAGCGACTTGCCGCCGCATATTGAAGCTATATCGACCTCGCCTTTGACTGCAGCACTCATGAGTGTCGTTCCTTCAGGCACCAAAACCCTCTTGCCCTCTGGCAAAAATTTCACTTCAAACATTGTCACATGTCTCCATGAATCTACCAACAACTTCTTTCGGCTGCCCATCCGATATTACTTTCCCATTTTTTATCAAAATACATCGATCCGAGACCTCCTCGACGAAATCAAGCTGGTGGCTCACAAGCACTATTGCTGGCTTTAGCGTCTGCTTTATGCGTTTTAATGAGTTTGATACTATCCTGAGCGTCCGTGGGTCCAGATCCCCGAATGGCTCATCGAGTATAATGATACGTGGCTTTGCAATTACGGCCAATGCAAGTGCTACCCTTACCTTCTCTCCTCCTGAGAGTTCGTACACATGTCTATCGAGAATCTCGCTGCCAAGACCCATCAGCCCCAAGGCTGAAAGCGCAACCTCCTTCGCTATCTCGGGGTCCTTGCTTCTGAAGAGCGATTTAAGGACCTCTCGATCTATTCCTATCTCCCTCAACTTTGCTTGGACCTCTGCATCAGGCATATCTGCGACCCTGTGGAGGGCATCGACTGTTTCATCACTGATTCCGGCCTTCTTTGCCCTTTTGAGCGCATCCTCTACCATTTTATAATCTTTGATTCCTACCTTCGCCGCGAAGAGCTCCAAGACTCTTGACCAGTATGAGAGGTCAAACTCTTGGTGAAGTATGCCAATCTGCCTCCTTGCGTGCATGCTGCTCCTCCCTAGTTTCTGTAGTTTGACCCACTCGTCCTTGTAAATGACATTGACCTCGCCCGAGTCGGGCATCTCAAGACCTGCCAACATCCTCAATAAAACCGTCTTTCCAGCGCCAGAAGGACCGATGATGCCTGTTATCTCTCCTCGCCTGAACTCGAGGTTCGTATTATACAGCTCAAATACCTTGCCATATGGTACGAGTTTGTAGACTCTTGTAACATCCTTAAACGCCATTGCTACAGGCCCCTTCAGAACCGATTTTGGCAATGGCGGCTCCATCTTTGAGAGATATCTATTCAAAACGCCCTCTACGTCGCCGCTGTCCGCAATCCTGCCCCCCTCAATCAGGATCATCCTCTTGGCAAGAGCTCTGTGAAAATTTGGGTTATGGGAGGCAAATATTATCGCCATGTCGAGCTCCTTGTTTGCCCTCCTGAGTGCATCTATCAGGTCAATCCTAGTCTCTGGGCAGGTCATAGTGCCAGGCTCGTCCAACAGAAGCAACTTCGGTCTCCTTGCAATCTGCCTCGCTACTATCAGCCTCTGCTTCTCCCCGCCGCTCAGAACCTCCGACCACAAATCTGCCCTGCTGTCCAATCGCACTATCCTGAGTAGCTCCATCGCCTCCTCCCTGTGCTCCTCATATTCACCCTCGTCCTGAGGCATTGACTCCTCTCCCATTTCGACATACCTCATAGCCCTGATCACGTTATCCACTGCCGAGTCAGGCCATAGCCCAAAGTTCCTCTGTAGCTGTATTGCTGTCTTTTCTTGGAGCTGGATGTAGGTGCTCTTGGGCGAATCCGGTCTTACTTCAACGTCCCCAATCTTTATCGAACCACTATCAAAAGGCTCGACCCCCCTCAATATTCGCAACAAGCTGCTCTTTCCGGCGCCGCTGCCTCCCATGATTCCCAACATCTCTCCCTCGCCCAAGGAGAATGAGACGTCGTTCAAAGCCGTTATTTTGCCGTCAAGGTATGTCTTCTTTAGCCCGTTAACCTCAAGTAACATTTTTAGACCTCACTGGAACATCGATGCGGGAAGAACCTTCACTAATATGTAGTCCCTCATCTGTGATCTCTTAATCATCGCGAACCCTCCTAGGCGCTTGCCATTAATCACAATATTGCTTACTCTGTCCTTGTACTCATCATAGTTGAGCTTGATCCTGACGCCATCTATTTTTAACGTGACCGGGTTCGGCGAGAGTGCCTCCTTTGCCTCGGGGATCTGCCTCTCCACCTCGTCCTTGACGACCGTCGGCTCCAATACAAGCGGGTCTAGATCAAGCTCCCTGCGCCTCTCCTCTACGACCTTCCCGGCCATCTCAGAGACCGACTTGAGCTTGTTTATCATGTCCCCCGTCCTAGCGCGTTCCGGATACCTTCCGATCCCGCCGACATATCCATGCGCCCCCTCTATGCTTCCAATCTCAGGTCCTCCAGTCACTATGACCGGGATGGCTAAGTCCTTGTAGAGCTGGGGTTTATACTTGACTAAGCAATGCTCAAAATTGCCTAGCGTGAAGACTGCAATGTCGTGCTCTTCTATCAGTTCCCTCTCCTTAGGGGAGCTGTGCACTATCTTCTGCCCCACCCCCCTAGAGAGCCCAATGATGTTTGTCTTTGCCCCGTGCCTCCTTAGGTTCTCCGCAACATCACATGCTGGATGGGGCAGATGGTGCCTCGACAGGGTCGGCGCGACAACTGCAACCTCGACTCCAATAAGTGGCGCCGGCGTGATCTTCCCCCTAACCTCGGCCGCCAACTTATTTAACTTTTCCAGCTCCTCCTCAGGAACTGCGAGATTCATTATGAGGTCAAGCCCAGCAACATTCTTCTGGACTACGAACCCGCCGACATCCTCAATGAATTCCGTGATCATCTCGTGCCTGTAGAGGCCGCCCTCGAAGAGGAGATACTTCAGCATATCACAGCCTCCATGCCGCCTCTGCTTGCCTCTTCCACTCTTCCTTTATGGGATCCTCTGCAGCAACTATTGTGATCTCGCCATCTTTCTTTATGACATGACGCACGCGGAACCCTTCGGGTATTATGCGCAATGCTAGCTCATTCACCTTTGATCCAACGTCGATTGGCTTATCGCGTATCTTTAGCCTCTTTACATCCTCTGCCTCAACACCATCGACCCTTATCTCCAACCTGCTGCCCTGCTCAACCCTGTCTCTCCCGTATGTTGTCCATAGCGTCTTGAGTGCGTCCCCAACGTCAACCTCGCTGTAGAGGGTTATCTTCACCCCGTCCATGCGCGACTCTATGCTCCCTAGATCTGCTATACTGTTCTTACCTGCGAACTCTTTGTACCTTATGCTTATTATGAAAAATGGTTCTTCTGGTCTTATGCACATCCAAATGCCTTCGACAGTGCCTGTAAGTCCCAAGTCCTCAACGGTCTTCTCTGCGATGTACTTGTACTGCTCCCCTCCGGTTCTATCAGTGGAATCGACGGTTGTCTGCATTCAGCTCTCACCGCCCTCCATGATCTTCTTAAGCTTGTCGACCTCGATCTTGCGCTTCCCCTCATCCTCTTTCCCCTCAATCGCTGGGCTTTCCAGCGCCTTCGATACATTCTTCAAGACCTCCCTCTCCATAGAAAGCATGTGATAGCCTGGCCTTGGTCCACCGCCCCTCTTAGCACGGCAGATGCGATTGTCGCCAATCTTGTAGCCCCTCTGCTTGTAAAATACCCTATTCGGATCTATGGCCTTGAGCTCATTTATTGTTGCCATCACCTTCTCCTCCTCGCCCTCAAGAAGGAGTCCATAGCAAGTCTCTTTGTAGTCCACGTCCCCTCTACTTGCTACCTTCTCCGCGAGCATCGACGGCGTCAGGTTGGAATCTGAAGAGAGCACCACAAGGTAAGTCTTTATCATCGTTGCCCCTCCATTATGTATATCTCCTCGCCCTCCTTGAGCCCCCTCAAAGGCTCCATATTGCTGACGACCTCGCCGATAATGTTCGTTCCATCGAATGCCTCAGCAGTAGGTCCGAATCTGTCGCTCTCTGTGAATCTAATCCCAATCATTCCCGTGAACTTCTTAACGCTGTTGGTAACGCCTATCTGACCCCCTTTGACCAACGAGGTTGGTATGTTCTCGGGCATTAGCCCCTTGGCTAGAGACTCGTTGCCCTTGAATAATATCAGATCCATCTTAGGGGCAGAGAAGTATGTCTCGAGTTTCCCAAACCGCCGGAGTTCGAGGCCGGTGACTACCCTGAAGTACCTTGCAGATACCGGGGCATCCTCATTGTAGAGGCGGATCTTTACGATCTTATCCTGCCCTACGCCGATCGTCTTGACCGCCTTCTTAGCAACGATCTCCAATGAGTTGCTAGGCAAATGCTCTACAACAATTGCAGAATCTGATTTGTCGCCCAGCCTCTCGACACTTATTCCCTGCTTTGCTAGAAACGCCTCAGCCTCGGCCTGCGTCTTTCCAAGAATGTCAATGCGCTCTTGGGAGGCTGAGACCGCGATCCTGTCCCCCTCCTCAGAGACATCCGCAAGTTCCATCCCGCTTATTATTTGCCCCGCTATCGAATGGCTTGCGCTTAAAGGCGCCTCTGCCGTATATACGTATATCGCGCCTGCATTGCTGCCCGTGTTTCTAACGGTTAGTGTACCGCGGTGCCTCTCGCCCAGACCTTCGGCTGCCAGTGAAGCTAGTCCAACCCTGTTGTCAGATATGAACCTGCTTGTTTTGGATCTGACCTCCATCCATCCCTTTCCAAACACGTTATAAACATGTTCACTCGATGCCGGCGAGGCGCCGTCCAACTCTATGGTCATCTTGGTGATTAAGCTGTCTCCTTCTTCAAGCACATAATCGCCGTCGATCTTAATGACTGATTTGGAAGCCTCCTTCATTTCTATGACCGGTTCGATCTTGATTATTCTGTCGCCCATCTTCATGCTCTCTACGAGGTGCCTTCCATAAACCACTCTGCCTATAACGCCGCAGCCCTTTGGGGGGGAGTAGTTGCCTATATGCGTCTTCTTACCGAAGACTATATGCGTGTTCTCGCTACTGAATCCAGATAGGCTTAATGCCACTTCGTTCTTCTTCATCTCAAACTGCTCATTTGAAGGTTCAAAATCAGTTGAGATCTGACCGAATACGGTCGCATCTCTGGTAGACCATCTTACGCTCGTTCCTTCAAACGATCTGAAATGCCTCCTCCACCCGTCGAGCACTCCCTGGCAATCTATCTTTATTATGAGCCTGCCCTTTGTAGTCTCTATGCTGAATAGGTCTGTAACCACCCTCTCAATGGCGACCTTCTTCCTCAAGGCAAGGATGCACCCCCTGTCAGATTCACAAATCTTCTTCAATACTTGATTGACGGTAGTTCCGGTCGCAATATCGATGGTCTGCCCGTTTATACTTGCCTTCAATGGATGCCATCCCAACCTGTAGTGTAGTTTATCCAAGGGAACAATAAAAACTGCTCGTTCGCGCGGTATGAAGCCAATCTTTTTATTTATCCGCTTGGGCTATTTAGCTAAGGTGCCTGCATTGTCCGATTCTTCTGAGATATGTGAAATAGAGGTCATGCCTAGGCGATTAATGAGCACCGAGAAAGGCGAATCTCTGGTTTCAGCGCTCAATGGAGATGATAGGGTCGTAGAGGTCCTTATTCATGGTCCAAAATATCGTGATGGCAAACAAATTATAGGGCGTTTCATAATCAGGCTTGTGCCAGGTACTGCGCCGGAAGTTATTCTATCCTCCTTCAAGCCTACATTCGAGTCCACAATGCCCTTCGGGTACGATGTCAGGATAGGGCGATTTACAAAGCCAAAGCCGACTGTAAAGGATTACCTGTCAGGCAGAGTTAGCAGGTGATGCGGTTGAAGGAGTCGATAGGGCGGGAGGCGCAGATCGTAGATTGCAGAGAATCGATGGGCATTGGGGAGGGCGGCGGGCTGGCACAGAGGGGAACGATATCTGAATCAGAGGCGTTCGAGGTGGTAGCCGTAGCAATGTCCCCCTCCAAAAGGCACATCACCAAGCCCGTGTGTGAGATCACTTACGGATTAAGGGAACAAGGGATCCGGACGAGCGTTCTCGTGCTTGAGTCTGGCTCCGGCGTGCCGCCAGAATCCCCGTACGGCGGCGCTCCTGGTGGATCCATGGCGGGGATCAACGAAAAAGAGATATTGCAGGTGCGGCGCTTCAAGATAGCCCTCTTCCATCTGGGCGGCATCACGGGTCACGTCGTGCACAAGGCAAAGTCTTTCTTACGTTATGCCGACATCCCTACCATCATAGTCTGTGAGGCACCAGTGGACTATGAAGATTTTGCCAAGGTAGGCATAGTCACGCGGCTAGTAAGGCCACCGCCTGGAAAGGTGGAGGTCGCAGGAGTCATAGTGGACCTGATCACCGGCGTTGTGAGGGGAGTTAGTTGCCCTCGCGACAAGCTAAATGAGATAGTTATAAAAGTGAAGTATTGGTTGAGCAAGGCGAGTAGTGGCGAAATCACCTTAGGGGGCGGATCGTTTGGCAAAGATCTTCATATTCCCGCCGAATAGCCTCATACTTTACGATCTGGTTGTTCGAGAAGGCCACACCCCTCTGGGTCTTGGCGAAGAGGTTTCCAAGAATTTGGGCAAGCCTGAGATCGACTCGCCTCCTATGAACATAACCCCCGATTTCCCGAGAAGGGGGCTCAAATACGCTGCAATCGAAGTGCCCGCCGGCGTCAGAGGGCGCCTGGCATTGATGGGCCCTCTGATCGAGGATGCCGATGGCGCAATCATCGTGGACGAGTCCGAGGCACTGTTTGGATGCGCAAGTTGCGCACGAACAAACGAATTTCTGCTCTATCTGATCAAAAGGAGGGGCATTCCAAGCATTCATGTTCCATATCCTAAGGATGAAGCAGACGCCAAAATAATGGTATACAAAATCAAGTCTTTCCTGAAGAATATGGGTGAAAAAGATGGTAAGCCTAACAATAGCTGATGATAAACTGCCTGCTTTCTGCAGCTCAATAATGGATGAGGCGCTACGCGAGATCATACTGTTGCTGAGCGATGGGCCACTCAACGCCGAAAAGATTGCCGAGATTATGGGCATAACTCAGCAGGACTCTGAAGGCAGGCTCGAGAGGCTCTATTCGGCAGGGCTGGTCAGAAAGACCCGAGTGCCGGAGGGCGTTCTACTCTTCTCTTTGGACTTTTCAATGGAGCGGCTGGGTAGCCCTTATGACAAAAAGATCGCGGAGCCGCTTGCGTCAGACCTTTCCAAGACCATTCAATCTTTTCTAGAGTCACACGCCTCCGAGGTATCGTCCTCATGCAGCAATATCGGCATGTCCCTAGGGCGAGCGGTTGAGCAGCTCTTCCTCACCTCATTCTCGTCGATAATGGGGCGTCTACAAGCCGAGATCGTTGAGGAGGACAAGGGGCTCAGTAAAGCCCTCGCTGAAGAGGAACAAAAACAATGATGCACTACTTGAATTTTTCAAGCATCTCTTCCATCTTCTTTACTATATACTCTCGCGCCCTGATGAGTTGATCCTTCTCACCCTTTATGACCCATGATTTTGGCATCATAGGGCTATCCGCCATCTCCGGAATGTTTACTTCCTTATCTGTAAGCTCTACGCCGAATTTGTTAACCGCCTCAGCTATGATCGAGTAAGGCGTCCCAGCCGGTATCGGAAAATAGAATGTCTCGCTCTCTCGAGTTACTTTATCTACCATACAATCCTCGCCTGACCTTCATCTATCTTCCATCTCAATCCTATAAAAGTGCTCGAAGTTGCCCTCTCAACCCTTCATCAAACCGCTCAAGCATCTCCTCCAACTCCACCTTACAGCTAGACGCGATGTCTTCTGTATGGAACCCCCTATCTGCATAAACAATGGCCTGCCTCAATGTCGAGAGTATGTCCGCAAATTTGACAAGTTTGGCCTCCTTGGTCCTCCTCTCCTCGTATTCGCGGAAGACGCACTCCAGCTCTTCAAGGTCGCTCTCATCAGCCATATCCTTGATGATCTCGATCTCCGTTCTGCTCTTCATGTCATTACCGATCCTCATGGTTAGGCTCCTCGGCATATCTCCCGAAACCGCCTCCCCCCAGTCATGCACCACGCCCATAAACAGCAGCCTGTCCTTATTCAGATCATGAACCCTCATGCCTATGACCGTTAATATAGAGGTGACCTCGAATGTATGCTCCGCAATAGTCTCGGCCTCGGATGGCGGTACCCCCCTCTGGAGCCATCCTGTTCTAGGCATATTCTTAAGCACCGCTGCCTTCTCCAAGAGCTTCTTGTGATCCATGCTTATGCACTGCCTTATGTTTGATATAAACGCTTAAAAATCTAATTCGTCCCTCTTACCTATGTGTTTACTTTGAGGATACCTATTATCAATCAAGATCTATGCATTGGGTGCGGAACGTGCGTTGCACTCTGTCCTGATGTATTCGATCTGCTGCCTGAAGGCAAATCCCATGTAGTCAAGGCAGATGGTAACTGCGAACTAGAGAGCGTAGCCTCCTCGTGCCCAGTTCAAGCGATCTCGATCATCGAAAATTAACATGGCTATCTGCCAAGCAACTCCTTTGCCCTTGCCACGCTGAAATTGCCCTCTCTCGCAAGGATCTCGGCTACCCTCTCCGCCTCCACTCCTGTTGCCCCTGCCATTGCCGCCACATTTCGCGCATGCAGCTTCATGTGCCCTTTCTGGATGCCCTCTGTCACAAGCGCCCTCAGTGCTGCAAAGTTCTGCGCCAGCCCCAGCGCTGCAGTGACCTCAGCGAGCTCCCTCGCACTCTTGATTCCCATCAGCTTGAGGGCAAATTGTGCAGTAGGGTGCGTCTTCGTTGCACCGCCAACTGTGCCAACGGCCATAGGAAGTTCAAGCTCACCATGAAGGTTTCCGTTCGAATCTCTGCTCCATTTGGAGAGGGATGTGTATCTACCGCCGATCGCTGCGTATGCGTGAGCCCCTGCCTCGACCGCCCTTGTATCATTAGCTGTGGCGAGGACCAACGCCGTTATCCCATTCATTATGCCCTTGTTGTTGGTTGCGGCGCGGTAAGGATCGGCAGCCGCAAATTTGTATGCGCGGACTATCCCGTCAACAACACCTTCGCCGCCGATGCTTTCCTTGTCATATGTTACTGCCGCCTTGGCTAGCCGCTCTGTCGCTAGGTTGGATAGAATGCGAAGAAGCGCCCTTCCCTTGGCTAGTGCTTCTATCTCGGCGGTCATGCCCTCGACTACCGTGTCAATCGTGTTTGCTCCCATCGCATCTCTGCAATCGATAAAGAATTCTACAATCAGCATCTCTTCCCCTGCATGCAGAATCCTTGCTTCGATGCCAACCACGCCCCCTCCAAGTGCAGGAAGCAGACCTGCGTGCTTATTCGCTTCAACGATCAGCCTGTCCTTCTCAGCCTCAATTCGTGCTTTTCCAGTGGCAGCGTCTTCGACATCGACCAGCTGTATCTGTCCCCTCATGACCGGTCTCGTGCTCGTTGCCGTGAATCCGGCAGGGAGCGCAAGTTTTGCAGCATAACTTGCAGCCGCTATGACCGACGCCTCTTCCGTAGCCATGGGTATCAGTATTTCTTTTCCATTTATCTTGAAGTTGGTGGCTACTCCCAAGGGAATCTGCATTGTGCCTATTGCATTCTCAACCATCAGGTTTGCCGATTCCAACGTCAGCCCATCAGCAAGCGCCTTGAGGTCTTCATCAGAGACGCCTGCCACCTCCTTGAGTAGCTTGCGGCGCTCTTCTAATTCTCTCTTATAGAATCCTTTCAGTTGAGAACCCATGGTCATTTGTATGCCCTTCTATGAGTCTTAATACCTCTATTACACCGTACCCATCCTCATACTCACATATTATGTCCGCAATAGCCTTGAGCTCAGGAACGGCGTTCTTCACCGCGACGCCTACGTCGGATGCCCTGAGAAGCGACAGATCATTGAGGTCATCACCGATTCCAAGGAGCCTGGTGCATCCCATCCTCTTCATGACTTCTCTGACCCCCCTGCCCTTGTTCCATCCCTTTGGCATTATTAATAGCCCTTCTTTATTGAACTCCATCTCGACCTCATCGCCAAGGCCCGCCTCCCCAATCTTGGTTGCTAGCTCAAGTGCATCGTCCTTGTAACCGGCGAGCACAACATCGCCTGTGTAGACCCTCATACCGCTCTTGTTCATTATGCCCGTGATCTCGGACCTTATCTTGCCCCATCTTTCGCTCTTAACTAAGATCTCTTTACTTCTTCCACCATCCGTATTCATTATTGTGCCGTTCTCGGTTACTATGACATCAAATACCCTCAACACATCCCTGTCCGGGATATCATCAAACCTCCTGCCGGTAGCAAGCATGCGCTTGAAATGAACGAACCGCATTAGCTCCTCCTTGACGTCATCGCTGATCATGAAGCCTTTTCTCTCGTCAGCTATGGTCCTATCATAATCCATTGCTACGGCATCCACGTTTATTTTCAAGTAAGCAAACCCCACTCCCTAAGCCTATGTCAGCAGTTCTCGATAGAGTGCCAGGTGGTCCTGGACTCCCCTCTCTGTTGAAAAGTTAGTCTGATATATCTTCTTGCCGTTATCTCCCATCTCTCGCGCCCTTCCAAAATTAGTTAGGACGTAATCTATGGCCTCTGCCAGCGCCGTAGCGTCATTCGGCTTGACGATGTAGCCGTTGACGCCTGGCCAAATCTGCGTGGGTATTCCTCCCACAGCGCTTCCGATTACGGGCCTCCCAAAAGCCATCCCCTCAGTTATAGCCAGACCGAAACCCTCTTGGTGCGATGGAAGGACAACCAGATCGCATTCCTTGTATGCGCTCATTAGCGAATCCCTGTCGATTGCTCCTGTGAACAGTACCTTGTCCTTAAGGTTGTATTCATCGACCTTCTCCTTCAGCTCCTTCTCGTAATCTTCCTTCTCCTTGATCTTCAGGAACTCCTTCGTTACTGAACCATTTCCTATGAAGATGATCTTGCAGTCTGATTTCATCCTCGAGGCGGCATCAAGCAATACGCTCTGCCCTTTCAGCTTATCAATCCTGGCCACGCACAGTATAATCTTGGCGTTTTTGGATATGCCGTAGCTTTTTCTGAACGACCGCTTCGGCTCCTCCACATCAATGAAGGGCGGTATGCAGCAGGGTTTTTTCCAAACAAGGCCCGATTTTAATGCCGCATTTATGTACGGCTTCGTTGAAAATACTACCTTTGAATACTCGTTCAGCTCCTTTACTATCTGCTCTCTCCAACTCTGGTGTACCTCCTCCGTAAATGGTATGTGCCAAGTGAAGGGCATAGGCAATCCGAGCCTCTTTAGGATCCCTCCGAGGGGCAGGAGCTGGAAGTCATGGACATGGATGATGTCTGGCTTCGAGATGTCCGCCACCTCTCTTATCCTTTCAGCAAATATCTCGTTGACCTTGATGTATCCCTCATACCCATAGAGGTGTTTGTTATACAGCTTGTCTAGAGCGGACTCTTTCCCATGGAATATCTTCAGAATCAACTCCTTATAAGTCGAGTACCCAGCCATCGTAGCGCCGTCAATGGAGCCATCTTTAGGTACTCGATAAACACTCATCCCCTCGATAGCGGTGTCCGAACTCCCCTTTGGGGTCTTTAAATTTATGAACACTACCGTGTGGCCTAGCTGCCTCAACCTGCGGCCTAGCCAGAAGAGGTAATATGAAACTCCGCCCGTGCTGGGATAAAACGATTGACTTACATAGAGGATCTTCAAATCAGCCCACCATTCATTATTATCGAAAGCTGAACCTTGTTGATCGCCCCTTGGTTTCTCAGAACAGTGATTCCATTTTTGAGCCTGTCCCTATTCTTTGCATTTAGTATGTCGAACAGTTCTCTGGAATCAAATAGAATCACTGCGATGTTGTCCCAATTCCCTTCGAGGTAGCTCACCACTTTTTCTGACACTTTGATTTTTTCATACGGCTCCTCCTTTCCATTCTCCTTAATTATTATTGGAGGCTCGATGATGCTCATGTTCTGATCCTTGGAGACGAGGTAGAACGGCACGTAGATGACCTCGAGGTCTCTCTGGACGGTGTCCGCTTTCATGAATATATCCTTATATTTGTCCAGCTCCTCCTCCGCCTTCTTATGGACGTCCTCAAGTAGTTCCTTCTGCCTTACGTAAGCCATCCTCTTCTCATTCATCTTAGTTTTTATCTTGAGTAGAGCCCGCTCCTTTTTCGATATTAGGTCATCGAGCTCTTTGATCACGAACTCCCTCCTCTTAAGGAAACACTCCTCGATCTTCTTCCGTTCAAGGTCCTCGTTAGATGGCAGTAGCTTCTCCTTCTCCATTATTTTGTTAAGGTCTGCCTCAAGCAACCTTAATTTTTTGTTGATCTTCGATTGCTTCTCCTTCAGTTCTGCTATCTCCTCCGTGAGGGCGAAGATTCGATTTGTCAGCCTCTCTTTCTCCTTCTTCATCGCCTCTTTTTCTAAAACGACGTCCTTGATCTCAAGAAGCTTTACCGTATCGTTCTCAATCTTCTCCTTCTTCAAACTCAATGCCGAGATATTGTCCTCTAGCCTTGTTATCTCGTTCTTGGCATGCTCCCTCTCCTCATAAGCCTTATTGATGGTCTTCTCTATCTCTGCTGCATTCGACCTTGTGTCTTTGAGAGTCCGTTCAATGAAGTCGCACTCATTTTTGAGGCTGTCCATCTTCTTCTCCAATTCTGTTCTGAACTCCTTGATGACCGACCTCTCAACATTATCAACGAGGTTCTCAATCTCTTGGTTCTTCTGCGCAATCTTCTCCTCATACTCTTTCTGTAGTTGCTCGTATTCACTGGTAAGGGGGTCCATGTCTTCCTTATACTTCCTCTCCATCTCATCTATCGTCTTTCTGATGCCCAATGCCGAATTTTTCGTCTTCAGGTAAATGCTGTACAACCCGTCTGCCACGTTCTTGGTCTTGCTCTCATCCAGCGCAGGCCACAGCGCCAACCCATCATTTATCTCTATATCGTAAGCGGCAGCGTTCCACTCAGATAGGCTTATGCCTTTGCCGTTCTCAATGAGTGGCAGCTCATAGGTCTTTAGTGTGTAAAGCTGGTAGTCCTCGCTTCCACCTAAATATTCGCTTACCCTGCAACTATGCAGCGCCATACCATCTACCGCTACTGCCGCATCCCCCTCTTTTATAAGATATATCGGATAATACATTTTATAAACGAAGTCAATTTTACTTTTATCCTCTTGAAACAGCCTGAAGATGCTCCTCCACTTCTTGCCCATTACATTGAATACTTTTAGAAGGACCAGCGCATCCCCAGCTTCAGGTGGCAACGCTTTCTTTGTTCCATCCTTTCTTTGGACAAATGCGAAATTAATCACGCGCATCTCTCTCAAACCTTCACTCTATCTTTGACAATTTATCCGAGCGTCTGAACTTTGGCAGGCAATGCGTGCCTAGCCTTTCTATATGTTCTATTGGATTATTCTCCGTCTTAGCTATTTGCATGCATATTTAGCTTATCCCTTTTTGCTTGCGCCATCCTTCCATTTGCCACACAATCGTCGCAGACCTCAAGCAGTTTAATTTAAACGCCCGAATCTTGGCTCTCTATGCTCCGGCTACAGCAAGGGCATAATCAACTCTTTTTACAAGCGGTTGATTGTATCGGCCCTCAGGCTTGCTTGTTAGTTGCTGGCGAGGCATCATTCTTTGGCTCGCCGGCAGGGTGCCATTAATATTCGATGCCCAAGCACAACCGCGCCTCTTCCTGTATTGTTTATATAGCGGTTTTCGTTACATCTTCACTCGCCTTTGCTTACATAAGCGCTGGCGGCATGGCTGCTGATGCTGTGGCTTGGGATCAGCATATTTTAGTAAATTTGGTGCTTCATCATGGTCGACATGATCTCTGAGATGCTAGCCATCCTCGAAACGTCCTTCTGGCAGATAGTGGCCCTCTCCATAGGTCTTGGAGCAACCTTCATCTTTGTATATGTCTTGAACAAACTATTGAACCGCCGGCTGAAGCAGATCTCAAAGTCCCCTTCATTGCAGACCATATATGTAGTGCTGCGCCGCCTAATTCTGGCTACGGTTTCACTTATAGGCGTCACAATCACTATTTTCTCAGTTTTTCCAAGCCTTGGCACCATGGTTGCATCAATGTTTGTGGCTGCCGGGTTCGCTTCGATAGTGGTGGGCATGGCTGCACAAACAACCCTCTCGAACATAATCTCGGGGATAATGATATCGCTGTCGCAGCCCTTCAAGATTAATGACGCCGTGACGTACAGAAATGAATTCTGTTTTGTTGAGGACATAAGGCTAACATACATCGTTTTACGGACGTGGGATAACCGCCGGCTGATGGTGCCAAACTCGTTGATACAATCCGAGGTCATCATTAATTACACGGCAGTAGATCCGACCGTTTTAGTCCCCGTCATAATAACAATCTCATACAAGTCTGATGCTGACAAGGCAATGAGAATATTGGTCGATATAGCGAAGAAACATCCCGACTGTCTGCCTATCGGGGATCTACCGAACGCCGTCATAATGGACTTCGATACTACCGGCGTCAAGATACGTCTGCTCAGCCGGGCTAAGGACCAGCCTACTGCCTTCGCGATGGCTCGCGCTATCATGGCTGATGCTAAGAGAGAGTTCGATAAGAACGGCATCGAGTTCCCATCGATTCGAAACTACCTGATACTGGATCAAGGCACCTTCGCCTCCTTGCGTGAGTCTAAGGAGGCATGAAGAATGCGCGGAGACCGTTGTACCGCGGCACTCCTCGCCATACAAAGACTTTTAAAGCTGTATCCGGTTTAGGCTATCGGTGGCAATTTTGACGCAGTACCTATGTGAAAAATGCGGGAAGGTCATCGAGAGTAGCGACCTTAGCGGGCTGCCTGGGATTCGCTGCCCCGCATGCGGGCACAGGATCCTCTACAAGGCGCGATCCCAAATTGTGAGGGTCATCCAGTCCAAATGATGCCCTTTTGGTAGCCCTACTTTTCTATCTCCTAGCCAGCTTTATCATTGAACACAGCTCAAATATTATCTTCGATGCTACAGCCGCAGTATTCCCGTTGTCGTAGGGAGGGGATACTTCCACAAGATCGAATCCGACTATCCTGTCATCCACTGCATCGTTAAGCATATCCAGCAGATAGGTAGGCGAGATCCCCTCAGGCTCTGGGTTGCCGATCCCTGGGGCATAAGCTGGATCGAGGACATCTATGTCGATCGATACGTATATCTTCCGGGCGCCCTCAAGCCTCTGCTTTAGCCATCTAGCCGAGGTATTGGCGTCTGATCTGAGCATCTCGCGGGCGCTGATATAATCTATGCCCTTCTTCCTGACCGCCTCGATCTCTTCGCTATATGTGGCGCGCACCCCCGCAAGTACGATCTTTCCGGAAGCGATCTCTTCAAGCGATCTTCTCATCACACATGCATGCGACATCCTGTTGGACAGATACTCATCGCGCATATCGAAGTGGGCATCAAACGAAACGACCGTTACGTCCTTTATCGCCTTCACGGCACCAAGCGTTACGGAGTGCTCTCCACCAATCATTACCGGTACCTTCCTCGTCGCAATGATGTCCTCCACAGTCTCGCTGACCCTCCTTATTGTCTCAGCGGAATCTCCGTGGACTACCGCAATGTCGCCTAGATCGTGAATCTTTATGTCCTCAAAATCCATTCCTGTCCTCCAGGACCAGGTCTCAAGATTCGCCGAGAGCTGCCTCAATGCGTTGGGTGCAAACCTGGAGCCCGGTCTGAAACTGGATGTGCTGTCGAATGGGACCCCGAAGAGAACGAAGTCTGCCTCAGAGAATTCTGTCTGGAACCCGGCAAATGATTTTGACGCATCGTCCACATAAAACGCTTCTTTCAATGCAAGACACCCCATAAGTTATATTTGGGTCAATGTACCTCTACTTGAACTTACCTCATTGGTGTACAGACATGGATAAGTATGATAAGGTTATCGACCTGTGCAAGAGACGAGGATTCTTCTGGCCCGCATCGGAGATCTACGGCGGCGTGGCAGGCTTCCTTGACTTTGGTCCATTGGGCACCATGCTGAAGCGGAACATTGAAAGGAGATGGCGGGAGACATTTATCCATAAGAACCACGGCATCGTTTACGAAATCGAGACCCCCGTGATAACGCCTTCGAAGGTATTCGAGGCTTCGGGGCACGTTGAAAATTTTACGGACGTCATAGTCGAGTGCACGTCCTGCCATAAGAAGTTCAGGGCAGACCACATCATCATTGAGCAGGCGGGCGAAGTGCCTGGAATAGAAGGAAAGACTGCTGCGCAGCTCGACGAGATCATCTCGACTAATCATGTGGTGTGCACCGAGTGCGGTGGGGCGCTCGGCAAGGTTTCAAACTTCAACCTTCTTTTCAAGACAAATATCGGTCCATACTCAGAAAATGTTGCATACCTCCGGCCCGAGGCAGCTCAGGGCATGTTCACCAACTTCAAAAGCATATACACTGCCATGAGGGAAAGATTGCCGCTTGGTCTTGCGCAGATCGGCAAGGTAGCTAGGAATGAGATCTCGCCGAGGCAAGGTCCTTTAAGGCTTAGGGAGTTCACGATAATGGAGGTCGAATTCTTCTTCGATCCAAAGAATCCAACTTGCACTCTGCTGGAGCAGGTCTATGACAAGGAGCTCAGGCTGCTCACAGAAGATCTCGTTGCGGCCGAGAAGACCGACCCTATAGAGGTGACTGTGAGGGAAGCTCTGAGTGAGCGGTTGATAAAATCTGATTGGTTGGCATATTTTATGGCGCTCTCTACAGATTTTATATCAGAGCTTGGCGCCCCGCACAACTCGCAGATGTTTGTAGGCAAACTTGCAAAGGAGCGTGCGCATTACTCCGCACAAACCTTCGACCAACTCGTTAAACTCGATAGGTGGGGCTGGGTTGAGGTCTCCGGGCACGCTTATAGGACTGACTATGATCTATCAAGGCATCAGCAGTATAGTGGGCAGGATTTGGGCGTATTCCGGAAATACGACGTTCCAAAGAAGACGCGCGTGCTAGTCGCGAAGCCGCGTGTCGACCTGATAAGCCGCGAATACCAATCAGAGACCGGCAAAATATTGGCTGCGCTCAAGAGCATAGACGCCGCATCTCTGCGGTCCAAGCTGGCGGCTGGCAATGTGGTTGTGGATGGAAGCACAATAAGGCCTGAATTAGTCGAGTTCATGGAAAAAGAGGAGTCGGTAACAGGCGAGCGCTTCATTCCACATGTAGCTGAGCCATCTTTTGGTGCCGACCGCCTTACCTACCTCGCGCTTGAATGTGCCTACAACGAGAAGGGTGATAGAACCATACTCTCGCTGCCTCGGTCCATCGCCCCGGTTAAGATCTGCGTCTTTCCACTGGTGAATAAGGATGGCATAAACGAGAAGGCGCAGGCGATATTTGATGCCATACGATCTGACGGCTTCATAGCAGACTTCGACGACGGCGGGTCGATTGGCAGGCGCTATGCACGCTCAGACGAAATTGGTGCGCCAATCGCGATAACCGTGGACTACCAGACGATGAACGATGATACCGTCACCATCCGTGATCGCGATAATTGGGCGCAATCGAGGATATCGGCGAGAGACTTGAGATCTTACCTTAAAGAATACTTCTGCATCCGTTAGGCTTAAAAAAAGGATCAACAATATTCAAAACAGATGGTGAAATAGTGTCCCAACGACCCCCTGAAAAAAGGCTTAGGCTGAGGCGCAAAGATGACCTCGACAAAGGCAATTCACGTCTAAACGCCACAACAGCGAAGTTCCTTCAAGTTTCCGGAAGGATCGAAGTAATTGTCGCTGGAAAGAAGAAGTTGGAGTTGAACGCGGTGCCTCTGCCCGACGTTCCAGAGAATGAAGTATGGATAAATACCGATGAAATGAAGCAGCTTGGGCTCTCAGACAACTCGATTGCCACCATTAGGCGCGTTTAGCTGAGCAGTTTTGCCTTCATCTCTTCATACTCATCTTAACGTAGTCCGATGCATTGATGCCTGCAACTGCGCCCTGCCCAACAGCGACTACGACTTGGTGGCTCTTTCCAGTGCAGTCCCCTGCAGCGTAAACGCCGGGGATATTCGTCTCCATGTTTTCATTCGTCGCAATATATCCCCTCTCATCGATGGCTATGCCTGCCCTCTTAAGAACGTCTATGGTTGGAACAGAACCGATTGCAATGAATAGCCCGTCGATTGCCTTCTCCTCGGTGCTGCCGTCATCCTTTCTCAGCTTGATCCCCTGAACCCTGCCTTCGCCAACGACCTCGACTATCTTTGCGTCCAAGATCGACTCTACCCCGATCTCGTTAAACCTTTTGAGATACGCCTCTTCAACAGAAGGCCTCTCTGTATTTGGAACCCACATTATCTTGTCGGTCAGCGTTGAAAGATAAATGATGTCGCTAGCCGCCTCTAAACCGCCGCCGAGCACCGCGACCCTCCTTCCCTTGAAGAAGAAACCGTCACAAGTCGCACAATAGGAGACTCCTCTGCCCAATAGCTTCTCCTCTCCAGGGATGCTCAGCTTCTTCTGCTTAAGCCCAGTTGAGACAATGATCGCATTCGCAGTGTATGTGCTAGTCTTGGTCTTCAGCGCATTCATGCCCTGTTTTATGTCGATATTAGACACGCCCTGATTGGTCAGTATCGCCGTTCCGAACCTCTCTGCCTGCAAAACAAAACGCCTTATCAACTCGATGCCAGATATCCCTTCAGGGAAGCCCGGATAGTTCTCTATCAAATGGGCATCAGCTGCCCTTCCCCCAATGTTACCCTCCTCAAGAATTACTGTCCTCAAGCCTCTCCTCGAAGCATAGATGGCGGCTGCAAGGCCTGCTGGGCCACCACCCACGATAACGACATCATAATTTTGTTCGGCCATCGTCAATCACTATTGATAGTGGCCCTTCTCCTTATCAAAACTTTGGTAGAAAACCTGCATCTTTATGCGCGGTATGGTAGCAACCACTTAATCGGCCTCTTTAGACGGGCGAACGGACGCTGGCCTCAGGACCATCTCGGTGCGCTGCACCGGAGGGGGCGCGTCTCCCCGTCTTCCACCGGATACGCTACGGCTCCATAATCAACGCCGACCTCAACGCATCGCGGAACCTGGGCCATCGGCAGGTCTGGGCTTCATTCTTCACCCGTCAGCGAGCCGATAGCCGCATCATGCGATTGCGCCTTTTCGGCGG
>MAGU01000069.1 GCA_001717025.1 Candidatus Methanomethylicus oleisabuli
CGTCAGATGTGTATAAGAGACAGTATCTGGAGAGAGTGGCTCGTATATGGGGTCGCTCTCGGCGTCGGCGATAAGGTGGCATCCGTCATGCGCCAGCTAAACATCTCCATTCCTGAGGCTTCGTTCCAGACGATGCTGCCATCCTCGTTCAGGCCGATAGTCGTAGCTAAGACGTCTTCACCCTCCAGCGCCCGTGGTGGATTTGGAGGCGGAGGCGGCTTCGGCGGTGGCGGTGGATTTGGAGGAGGAGGGGGAGGCGCTAGATGAGCCTAGAGCCTAACGTCTGACTGCAATAGTTACGTGGCTTATGACATGCGGGACGAATAAACGAATGAGCGAATGGCTCTTTAGCGTGAATGCTGCAATATCTGTCAAACGAGCAGCTGACGGGCATGTGTGGCGACCGATGCCTGGTCATCCAATGACCTTCAGGTCCCCCTGCCGTGCCCCTTCAGGTTCTCAATGGGGCAGTCGGTGCAGCGCATGACCTAGATTGACGTGGCGCCCCTCCCACAAAACGCATCTGAAGCGCCCGGGACGTTCAGGCAGCATGCCAAAAAAGGCCTCCTGAGGGTGTACTTGCGGGGTCGCCGCCTCGATGCGGAGGGAGCGCCTACCTGTTGGACTCCAGGGTCCTTTTCAGGACTGTCCCTGCCATTGGGGAGCGCGGGGGGCTGGGCAGTTTACATCAAAAAACCGGGGGCCTCACACCGTTCTAGATATTTCGATTTGAATCATGTATATATAATATATTCTTTATGCAGCTAATACATTCTGCATCGACGTGCCCCGTTTTGTCAACGCGCAAATCTCTCCACCGGTGAATAATAAAAAGAAACCTTTATATGAACACCAAGTTCCTTAATGGAAAACTAGTGATAATAATGAGGAGCGATGCAGGTGTTTGCCGTCTATGGTAGGCTCAACCATCAATCAGCTTTTGATCGGTTCCAGTCAACTTCTCATAAATTAGTCTGTGATCCGCATTTTATAATTGTTAGGGAGGGGTTCTCTTGAGGCTCTCTGGTGCCAAGGCTATCGTAGAATCCCTTAAGAGAGCAAAAGCCGAGGTGATCTTTGGAATACCCGGCGGAATGACGATACCCTTCTACGATGCTCTCTATGAGAACGCGGGCGCCGGCGGCCTCCGCAGCATACTGGCGCGGCACGAGCAGTGTGCCGCACACATGGCAGACGGCTATGCTCGTGTAAAGAACGTGCCAGGCGTCTGTACCGCTACCAGCGGTCCGGGCGCTACAAACCTCATCACGGGGATAGCCGTTGCGCATATGGACAGCTCGCCCGTCGTGGCGATAACCGGACAGGTTCCACGCAACATGATAGGGAGGGATGCGTTCCAGGAGGCTGACATCGTTGGCATAGCGACACCGATAACGAAGTTCGCGTATCAGGTCTCTAACGCATCGGAGATCCCTGAGATGATCGATGCCGCATTCATGATCGCTTCCACCAACCGGAAGGGTCCGGTGCTCATCGACATACCCAAGGACGTAATGCTGGAGGAGGTAGACATGGACTACGTTGGTCGCCCAAAGATTGGCGGTTATACCATACGCTCGGGCGAGCCGCACCCATACTCGATAAAGAAGGCGATGAGCCTCATTATCGCATCGGAGAGGCCGCTCATAATCGCGGGAGGCGGCGTTATTGTCTCTGGGGCGTCGGAGGAGCTCGTGAGTTTTGCTGAGCTGCTTCTCGCGCCAGTGGCAACGACGCTTATGGGCAAAGGTGCGATGCCCGAGACGCATCCGCTATCTCTTGGAATGATAGGCATGCATGGGCGACCTGAGGCGAACATGGCAGCCAACGAGGCCGACCTGATAATCGCGATCGGTATGCGCTTCAACGACCGCACGATAGGCAAGATGGATAATTTCGGAGAGTCTGCCAAGGTCATCCATATCGATATAGATCCCGCAGAGATTGGCAAGAACATCCGGGTCGACGTTCCGATAGTGGCTGACGCAAAGAAAGCGCTTTCGGTCATCGTCGCGAAGCTCTCCGACATGCATTCAAAGAGGGCGGATAACGCATGGTCAAGGCGTATCGCCTCATTAAAGGAGCAGTTTGTACTTAACCCGAACGGGCACAAGGATGGGCTGAAGCCTGGCAAGCTAATGAAGATGCTGCGGGATATACTGCCGCCCAAGGGAATCGTGACCACTGGCGTTGGGCAGAATCAGATGTGGGCAGCTATACACTTCAAGGTTCTCGAGCCTAGGACCTTCATTACATCCGGTGGACTTGGCGCAATGGGGTTTGGTCTGCCCGCCTCGCTCGGCGCAAAGGTGGCTGCACCCGATAGGCCAGTGTTCAACATAGATGGCGACGGTAGCTTCCTTATGACCGAGCAGGACTTGGCAACGGCCGTCGTTGAGGGAATACCGACTGTCTCGCTCATCATGGACAACCGCGTGCTTGGCATGGTAAGGCAGTGGCAGTGTATGTTCTGCGACAAGCGGTACTCTGGAATAGACCTCGGGAAGGTGCCTGATTTCGTCAAACTCGCTGAAGCTTATGGCGCCGAGGGTGTAAGGGTCGAGACCTACGAAGAGTTCGAGAGTGCTGTAAGGCGGAGCCTCAAGGCAGAGTTGCCCGTGGTGGTCGACATACCTATATCGATGGATGAGAAGGTGTTACCAATGGTTCCTCCTGGAAAGACCCTCAAGGAGTTGATCCTCTTTGGCTGAGAATTTGGGTGAGTTGCGCATAATCTCTGCGACGGTGGAGGACAGGCCGGGCGTCCTCTTCAAGGTGACTTCGCTGATCAGGCGCCGCGGTTTCAACATCGAGACCATAACCGTGGGCGGCACAGAGAAGGAGCACATCTCGAGGATCACTCTTGGCATGAAGGGCAACGCTGCGGTAGTGGAACAGGTCATCAAGCAGCTCAGCAAGGTGCCCGAGGTCATGAAGATCATTGAGCTGGTCCCTTCAGAGTCGGTATACCGAGAGTTGGCAATAGTGAAGGTGCTTGCACCGGACCCATCAAAGCGGGCTGACCTGCTGAACTACATCTCGATATTCAGGGCGAAGGTCATTGACGCATCTATGGATGCGTTTGTGATTGAGATCGTCGGAAACCCAACAAAAATAAATGCCTTCTTGGACCTGA
This sequence comes from Candidatus Methanomethylicus oleisabuli, assembly GCA_001717025.1. Classification (GTDB taxonomy): domain Archaea; phylum Thermoproteota; class Methanomethylicia; order Methanomethylicales; family Methanomethylicaceae; genus Methanomethylicus; species Methanomethylicus oleisabuli. Next base: position 3,137 of record MAGU01000069.1, read on the forward strand.
TGAGGAACTTCGGAATCGTTGAGATGGCAAAGACCGGGATCGTGGCTCTATCGCGCAGAACTAAGCCTCAGGCCGAGCGTACTGCAGAGCGGCCATGATGCAACTCCTGACAGGATGCTTGAGGGCAGTCCGCGCTACGCTTGGATGGCGTTTGAGGCATTCGGCGCAGTCGGCATATCTTTAAGTCGACGCACGCTAAAACTTGAATTTACACGGGCTATACGTATGTCTCGATGAAACGCAGGCAAGGGTGGCTGTGCCGCTGCCCAGCACCATTGAATATAAACGCCATCAAAATCAAAGAAAACAGCTTTATAAAGTGGTTTGACCAATCTGTGAAAAGGTGAGCATAATGGCCGTCATTTACAAGGACAAGGATGCAGACGTCTCGGTCCTAAAAGGTAAGAAGATTGCAGTTCTTGGCTACGGAAGCCAAGGGCGTAACCAGGCACTAAACCTCAAGGACAGCGGTCTGGACGTCATTATAGGCCTCCATAAGGCAAGCAAATCATGGAAGGTCGCAGAGAGTGAGGGATTCAAGGCATATACAGTCGCAGAAGCCTCGAAGCTAGCAGACTTCATAATCATGCTAATCCCCGACATAAAACAACCCGAGGTCTTCAAGAGTGAGGTCGCGCCAAACCTGACGAAGGGAAAGATATTCGGCGTATCGCACGGTTTCAATGTACACTTCAACCTCATTAAGCTGCCCAAGGACGTGGACGTTATAATGGTGGCCCCCAAGAGCCCTGGAATCAAGGTTAGGGAGGAGTACCTAAGTGGATACGGTGTACCATCGATAGTGGCGGTATATCAGGATTATTCGAAGAATGCTTGGAAGCACACGCTTGCATGGGCCAAGGCGATCGGCTCTACTAGACCTGGCGTCGTGGAAACGACCTTCAAGGAAGAGACGGAGACCGACATATTCGGCGAGCAGACCGTTCTCGTCGGTGGAATAATGGAACTCATAAAGACCGGGTTCGAGGTACTCACAGAGAGGGGATACCAGCCAGAGATAGCATACTTCGAGGTCTGTAATGAGCTAAAGCTCATAATGGACCTGATCCACGCCGGAGGGCTTGAGAAGATGCTCAAGGGCGTCAGCGACACTGCCAAATATGGCGGCCTGGCGTATGGCCCTAAAGTCATCGATGATGACACAAAGAAGAAGATGTTTGCCGTCCTTGACAACATTACCAGCGGGGCGTTTGCAAAGGAATGGACGTCAAATCCAGAAGATAGCATGAAGCGCCTCAACGCACTTATGGAAGAGACCATGAAGCATCCGATTGAGAAGACCGGCAAGCAGGTAAGGAAGCTGATGGGGCAAGAGAAGTAGCATCTGCTTTATGCCGGCCATATCGCCTTTTTCTATTTTTTTCTTATTTTGTTTTGCGCCTCAAACCGCCTCGAAGCGTATTCTATGTGCAGTCGAATGATTTCGACGCGTTGCCTTGTCGACTTCGATCCTACTGTATTGTAGTGGAATTATATGACGTGTTGCAATAATTTATTGGATTATAAATGCATATAACTGCATAAATTTGCCATTTAATAGCACTGGAATAGAAAAACATATATTTTAGTGTCATGATTACCCATTAACAAAATGGCTATGCAATGAGGCAGCGCGGGGAAAGATCGGAAGTCTCCCACAACTCTGGGAATAAGCATTCCTACCATTATATTCGACTGAACTGAAGAGTTCAGGTTCAGTTTCCCAGAGCCGATCCCCTTGAGCGCTACCTCGGTGCATATTCGCATATCCAAATTACGGTATTGGTGCAGCCACACCCGATCCATTTTGGAAAAGCTTGGCGTAGCATTGCCCTCTCAACACCGTGCCCGTCATTATCGTATCGCCGAAATGGCCCTTTTTAGACCATTATCGAGCCTCCCCGCCTTCATGCTTCTGTCCATTTGGTTGGCGCATACCGCAATTGTTATTAATCTTGGTAGCCCCTCCTCTACCATCGAGGGACCGAAATGAGGGATTGCCAAATCCAAGGAAATTGAGATTTATGACACCACGCTTCGCGATGGAGCGCAGGCCAAGGATGTGAATTTTTCCCTCCAAGACAAGATAAGGATCACCTTGAAGCTGGACGAATTTGGCATCAACTATATTGAGGGCGGATGGCCTGGATCGAACCGAAAGGATGAGGAGTACTTCCGGGCAGTAAATGACCTCTCTCTTAAGAGCTCCCGTATTGTGGCATTCGGGAGCACGCGCCGCAACAACGTGAAGGCGGACGACGATGCTAACCTGAACGCCATCCTAAAGAGCGGAGTAAATACTGCGACCATATTTGGCAAATCTTGGGATCTGCATGTTAAGTCAATTCTCAACACATCCCTCGAATCGAACGTAGATATGGTATACGACTCGGTGAAGTATCTCAAGGACCACGGGTTGCATGTTATATTCGACGCGGAGCACTTCTACGACGGTTACATAAACTGCCCTTCACATGCCATGGATGTCCTGAGGGCGTCAATCGATGCCGGTGCGGACACAGTCGTGCTATGCGACACTAACGGGGGCACCCTGCCAAAGGCATTCGAGCAGATCACGGAGAATGTCGCCGCATCATTCAACGTTACCGTTGGCGTCCATTGTCACAACGATGCAGGTTCTGCAGTGGCGAACTCGCTTCTGGGGGTCATGGTCGGTGCGAGGCACGTTCAGGGCACCATAAATGGGCTCGGAGAGAGGTGCGGGAATGCCGACCTATGCCAGATTATCCCATCGATGTGCCTCAAGATGGGCTTGCCGATACGGGGCTTCTCAGAGGGGCAACTCAAGCTGCTGCGGCCGCTCTCGCTCTACGTCTACGAGATGCTCCATATGCACCCAAACCCATACCAGCCGTATGTTGGTGCGAACGCATTTGCCCACAAGGGGGGCGTCCATGTTGACGCCGTCATGAAGAACCGCACAGCATATGAGCATATCGATCCTGAGCTTGTTGGAAACTTGAGGTGGATCTCAGTATCTGAGCTATCAGGCAAGGCGAACATCCTTGCCAAGGCAAAGGAATTCGGACTTGACGTGGATAAAACCTCGCCTGTGGTGCCTGCGCTGCTGTCCATGATAAAAGAGATGGAATTCCAAGGTTACCATCTGGAGGGCGCAGACGCAACGCTCTACCTGCTGATGGTCAAGGAGCTGGGGATATACAAACCACTCTTCGAGATATCGCAGTGGCGGACAATAAGCGAGTCCCACAACGGCGGATTCGCTGCCGAGAGCTCCGTCAAGATAAAGGTGGGGGGGAAGGAACTCTATGTCATTGCAGAGGGCAACGGTCCAGTGAATGCCCAGGATCGGGCCCTCATGAAGGCCATGTCCGAGTTCTTCCCAGAGATAAAGAACGTCCAGCTCGTCAATTACAAGGTTTCGATAGCCGATACTGCCGAGGGTACGGCATCCTCGGTCCGCAGCACCATCGAGTTTACGGATGGGCGGTCGAACTGGGTTACGGTAGGCGTCTCTACAAACCTGCTCGAGGCAAGCAAGACGGCACTTGCCGATGGATATGATTACTACCTTCAGAGGCGGCGCAAGTAATCTCGCACCATTATATGAAGAAACTTTCCCCAAACTAAGGATCGCAATACGCACTCATCATTTAACCGCACTAACTTTGATGTTGGTTACGCCGCTTGCGAACTCTGCGACCTTCTCTGCATCAACAAAACGTTCCTTCATTGTTCTTTGAATGTCCGGGTCATCAAGCAGGCTGGCTATATTGAAGCTCGATTTATCTGCAATCCTGGCATCCTTGAATCCAGCGCTGGTTATAATCTTGATGTAGTCTCCTTCTCTCTCGGCTCCAGCGACGCACGCAGTATGCGCTCCAATCGACTCCTTCAGGCACGGCGGGATATCCTTCTCGAGCACAACGTCTGAGACCATCAGCCTTCCGCCTGTTTTCAGAACACGATAAGCTTCTCTGAAGACCCTCTCCTTATCTGGGGAGAGATTGATCGCACAGTTTGATATTATTGCGTCAACATGGTCGTCTGCGACAGGGAGGTTCTCTATCTCGCCCAATCTAAATTCGACATTGCTATATCCGCCCCTTTTGGCATTAGCTCTCGCCTTTTCTAGCATATCTGGCGTCATATCGACCCCGATAACCCTGCCAGATTTGCCTTCCTTATGCGATGCCAAAAAGCAGTCAAACCCGCCCCGGAACCCAAGTCCAGCACCGTTTCGCCATACTTGATCGACGCAAACGCCACATGGTTACCGCATCCTAAACCCAGATTCGCACAATCCGGCACCGATTTAAGGTCGCCTTCCGTATACCCTATATCCTTGCTCCGACCATCGCTTCCATTGCAACATCCGCCGCCCTTCCTTCCACTGCCACAACCGCTCTTCCCATTCCCTTTTGCAATCTCTGCATAACCTATTCTTACCGATTTTCTGATCTCATCGCGGTCCTTCACTTTGATCACCAAGCAATGCCACTGCCCATCTTGCTAAATTTGCCCTGTTTTTTTATGCCTGCTTTATTCGTTGAACTAGAACGCGCGGTGCTTCTTCCCGTGTTTAATCTTTGTTGGCTCGCTTATGCTCATACGTGGTATCTGCGTTTCGGTAAACTCAACATATCTGCATGCGTTTTTATGCGCATGCACTTTATGTTTTGCTGTCTGCTCTATCTGCCATAAGGTACCCTCCGAGCCCTATCGCGAACGTGATGGCTGGGTAGAGGATCATCCTCTCCATCCCTCCGACCCCAAGTCCTAGATGGACGCCAGAGACCAGGAGGATTATTGCGAGCAGGGTGCCGCCGCCCAGTATGGCCGATATGTAGTTGAACGGTGTTTCCAGGTGCTTGACCAGCGAGAGTTCAGCCAATCCGCTGCCGCAGAAGGCCATTGCCGCAAAGACCAGATGCGGTATTATGATGAGCTCGTTGAATATGCCGACCCCTATTGCGCCTATCCCTGTAACCGCTAGCAAGAACGTTGGAACTATGGGCATCACACGGCGCGCAATCAAAGCCGCGATTAACACGAGGGTGCCCAGTATGACTAATGATGGATTGAAGATATACGCCGATCCCCGGCCCCAGACGCCGAGGTCGCTGATGAAGTTGTTGGCAATGCTGTAGCCTGGATATATCGCCTCCGAGATCGTTAGCATTATGACGAACTGCACCGCTGCAGCGAAGAGCAGCAGCCCTGCCTTCTGAATCGGTTTCATGATATTACTCTTGCCCCGTCACCTTAAAAGTGTGACTCGGGCTCACTCGCGATTCCCGCTACTCCAGTTCATCCCTTTGCAACACTGCCGCTTTCCTAACATTGGACGGTTCTGTGGCCAATCATAAAAATCAAAGCACTATTAAGTCTGCAATGCCACATGGATTGTGATCAGCATGGATGCTGACCTTTCAGGCAGAATGTTGCAGAATGGTGAAAATATGATGAGAGACTCCGCTGGCAGCGTATCCGATTACGACGAACGCTCGAAGGTCCCGGATGAGTTCAAATGGAGGCTTGAAGACCTATTTCCATCAAAGGAGGCCTGGCAAGGTGCAAGGTCATCCTTGGTTGAGAAGGCTAACTGTTTCGGCAAGTACAGGGGGCGCCTCTCCGAATCGCCA
>MAGU01000070.1 GCA_001717025.1 Candidatus Methanomethylicus oleisabuli
GGCTGAGGAGGCGGTCAGGAGGCTCTCCGAGACCGAGTTCGCTGAGGTGGAGGAGGGGACGACCATACTGAATGCCGAGAAGGTGGCAGCCAAGTTCGGGCTCAAGGAGAAGTACTCTTTGAGGCAGGAAGTCCCTCCGCTCACGCTGAAGCGCTCGGACGGGACGACTCTCTACACGACGAGGGACCTTGCTTACACCCTCTGGAAGTTCGGGAGGGCGGACAGGGTCATAAACGTCATCTCGATAGAGCAGAAGCTGCCGCAGCTGCAGCTGAAGCTCGCGCTCTACGCGCTGGGCAGGGGGGACCTCGCCGATAGGCTAGTCCACTTCAGCTACGAGCTGGTCCACCTTCCGGGCTACAAGATGTCGGGCAGGAGGGGGAGGTACGTCGCGTTCGACGACGTTCTCAACGAGTCCGTTGAGAGGGCCTACAGCGAGGTGTCGACCAAGTCCCCCCACCTGAGCGAGGAGGAGAGGAGGAGGATCTCGGAGCTGGTGGGCATAGGGTCGGTCAGGTATGCGATGATAGCAGTGGCGTCCAACAAGCCGATCACATTCACGTGGGACAGGGTCCTCAACTTCGAGCAGAACAGCGCACCGTTCATACAGTATGCGCACGCCCGCGCATGCAACATACTGGCAAAGACCGGAGACGGGGGGGCGTCTTGCGGGATGGACTATGCGGCCCTCGCGTCCACTTACGAGAAGGATGTGGTCCTTAAGCTTGCGGTCTTCCCAGACATCATGGAGGATGCGGGCAGGAACCTGAGACCGGAGGCGGTGGCAGGCTACGCCAACGACCTCGCGTCAAAGTTCAACCACTTCTACGACAACGTGCCTGTGCTAAAGACGGAGAGCGAGCCAGCCCGCAACGCAAGGCTGCGGCTGGTAGAGGCGGTGAAGATCGTCCTCGAGAACGCGCTCAGCGTGATCGGCATAGAGGCGCCGTCCAGAATGTAGACCGATCAAGCGGAAGCCGCACAGATGGGCGCCGGCCTCCCCGCTACCGGCAATCGGCAGCGAGTAAAGGGAGCAGGTCGAGTGAGGCAAGTAAGTGAGGTAAGTAAGTGAGGTAAGTAAGCAAGCAAGTCCAAGCCGATTGTAGCGCCGGCTTCGATCAGAGGCTGTTGGCATTGGGCTCAGTAGACAGTGAAGGTCCGGGCGATCGTTCTCCGGCAACCCTCGCGAGGGCAAAGATAACGGCTGAGACCGCCAGCAGTAGGCTGAGGGAATAAAACAGCAGATTGTACTGAAGGGTAAGAGCCAGGAGTATGCCGCTTATTATGGGACCGAGCGTTTGCCCGACATCCATGATTGTGCTCAAAAAGCCCATCGAAGCGCCGATTAGATGCTTGGAGTTCAAGTCGCACATCAGTGGGGAGGTTGAAGAAACGACCATCGCAAACCCAAAACCGTATCCAACCGATATCAGGAGCAGAAACTCGAAACGCGTGGTTGATGGCACGATGAACAGGAGGATGGCGCTTATGATGCAGCCCACGATGATTGGCATGCGTCTGCCGGTTTTGTCTGAGAGGCGCCCTATCATGGGCCTCGATATGATCAGCGAGACGACCTGCATGCCCATAACGACGGAGACGGCCAAAGCGTTCAATCCTGCGACTTGCATCATGTACTGTACAAGGTAAAACTCGACCACGCCATAAACGTAGTATTGGATTGCCTGAACGAAACTGACGGCCAACGCGCCCTTGTTGCGGGCTATCTCAAGCCAGCCCCTCAGCATGTTCCCTGTCGTCGCCTTGGCGGTCCTAGGTTGATCGGGCATAGTCGATCCGCTATCCGTGAGAAAGAGCAGCGCTATCAAGAAGGAGGTTACGCCCGCGATGCCAACCGCCAGATACAGAGAGTGGAAGCCATAGCCAGTAACGAATAGTATCGAGCCGCCCAGGAAGGGGGCCAACCCCCTTCCGATGTAAGTGGCCGAGTTGAATGCCGAGATTCGCTCCCCCTTCTTCTCAGGAAACGTCTCAGCGACGGTGGCTTCGGCGACTGGCACGAAGATTGCAGTGGCAAACCCGTGATAGAATCGTACCAGAGCCAGTTGCCACCAGTCGGTGACTAGCAAATAAAGAAACGGCGCAGAGGCGAAAATGAAGGTGGACATCAGAAGCATTTTCTTCCTGCCAAGAATATCGGATAGAGAGGCTGCAGGCAAGCTTATGAGGATGCCTGGAATCGTTGAAGCGGATGCGACTATTCCCATGAGGTCGGAGGGTGTCCCAAGGCTTAGTGCGAAAGGGTTGAGGACCGGATTTTTTGACATCGTTGAGCTCAAAATGGCAAATAAGCCCATTATGCAGAGCGCTGAAAATGAGTTCTTGAAGGTGACCGTAGTTCTCTTTGAACGACTATCCAAAGCGGGCGCCCCCTGCGCAGGCATTCTTGCCAACCGTGGGCAGCTGCACCGCAATGTGCTTGGAACGCACTCTATGCAATGCGACCGCCATTGCTCCGTAATCGGGGCTTGCTCAAAAGCTTTCGCAGGCACTGATTAGAGCCACAGATTTGAACGGGATGAGCCGCCAGAATATCTTCTTGATGGGCAAATCTGCTTTTCCTGAAGGCATTAAAAATTTTTGATTCATTAAGAGGGGATATTATAAGATAAACAGTCATTAGCAAAAAATGTCTCCGAATATTTATATTCGATGCCAAAGAGAATAAAGCAAAGCAAAGTAAGTAACTTTGCATCAGGGAGGCGGAAATATTAGATAACCATACCATGTTTCCAAAATTGTTCACGCCTGCCAACATAAATGGGGTGGAGATCAGAAACAGGATCGTATTCCTGCCCCATGCCACAGGTTATGTGGACCAGAGATATGCCCCGACTGACCGCGAAGTGTATTATTACGAGGAAAGGGCACGAGGCGGGGTAGGCCTGATAGTCCTGCCCAGTCGAGTCGTCCATCCGACCGGCGTGTATCAGGGCATTGGCATAGGGTATGACGGTAGCAACATTCCGAAATTTAAAGAGATAGTTGACGCGGTCCATTCGCAAGGCGCCAAGATCTTCGTTCAACTAACGCATATGGGCAATCAAACAAAGAGCTCGGAGACGTTTCGATCTATGTGGGCACCCTCCCCAATACCGGATATGACGGTGGGCGAGATGCCCAAGGGGATGACCGTTGAGGAGATAGAAGAGCTCACAGCGTCATTCGCTTCATGCGCCGAGATGTTGCTTGAAGCCGGATTCGATGGGATAGAGATTAAGGTCGCTCATGACGGGATATTGGGGCAGTTCGTGTCTCTCCTAAAAAACCAGCGCACGGACAGATACGGTGGCACCATAGAAAATAGAGCCAGAGTGGTTGTAGAGGTACTCGGCGCTATAAGAAGGCGCATCGGTGAAAAGCCGCTGGGTGTGAGGTTTGGCATAAACAGGTATCTTCCTGGAGACTATGCTGTAGATGAAGCCGTCGAGTATGCGAAATTGTTCACGAATGTCGCGGACTATATAAGCACAGATACCGGCACATGGGAAAGCATAGACATGCTCGTACCATCGATGAACGTCCCCCAAGGATTTCTACTGGAGGATGCCGCTAGGATAAAGAGAGCCATCGGTAAGAAGACGCTAATAGGAAATGGGCGCATCGTTTGGCCGGCTACCGCAGAGAGCGCATTGGAAGACGGCGCGATCGACATGGTGGGAATGGCCAGAGCCCTCATTGCAGATCCCTATTGGGCCAAGAAGGCTCAAGCGGGCAAGACGGACGAGATAAGAGGGTGCATCGGGTGCAATCAGAAGTGCATGGGCAGATTGCTTCAAAATCTACCTATAAGTTGTGTCCAAAATCCTACTTCAGGCTATGAAGAAGAATACCGCGAAGAACTGCTCTATAGAAGAGCCTCGTCGCCAAAGAAGATCGTCGTGGTTGGCGGCGGACCTGCAGGTATGAAGGCTGCCGAGATATACGCCAGAAAGGGGCACGACATAGTCATATTTGAAAAGGATGACGAGTTGGGCGGAAGGGTCAGATGGGAGAGTCGTTTACCGGGAAGACGGGGCATAACGGGGGTCAGCATGTATTTGACCCATATGCTAAGCATTCTCGGCAACGTCGACATCAGGATGAATGTGGAGGCAAACGCCGATGCCGTGCTAAAGGAGCACCCCGACGTGGTCGTCGTAGCAACAGGATCGATGCCCATATCGACTGGCCCTGTCTTTCATAGCACGCTTGACGCCTTGGACGGCAAAGTGGAAGGGAACAGCGTACTCGTCATAGACAATGACTCGACGGTAGAAGGCTCAGGAATAGTGGAACTCCTCATCAAGAACGGCAAAACAGTGCATTGGATGACGCCGGCTTTCTTCAACGGCCAGAACGTCACGGCCCCCATATGGCTGGACAATTTCAAGAGGCTAGCCGGCAAAGGAAAGGTCGTAATTCATCCCATGAGTGTTCTGACAAACTTTAGCGATGGCGCGGCAACGCTCCTGAACATCCATCTTGGCGCTCCCCATCAGATAACCGGCATCGATTCGGTGGTGGTCACAGGGGTGAAGTCGCCGCGGCAAGGGCTATTCGAGGCATTAAAGGACAAGGTGCCGGAGACATACATAATCGGCGATGCTGCAGCTCCGCGCGATGTCGCCGCTGCCCTTCAGGACGCCGTCGGCCTCGCTAAATTGATCAAAGAATCGTGAACGCATCTTCGGAAAAGGAGGTGAGAGGAGTGCAGAAATACAAGTGCAGCGTATGCGGTTACGTGTATGACCCTGCCAAAGGCGACCCCAGCGCGGGAATCAAGCCGGGCACGGCATTTGAAGACCTGCCGGCGGACTGGACCTGCCCGGTATGCCATTCTTCGAAGGACAAGTTCAGACCGATGAAATCATAGTGGCAAAAAGGGCAGGGAGATACGTTCTTTGAGAAGGAGTATCCCTCGCTGTCGCTATTTTTTGTTTTGCCTCAACATCAAGGCGATGGGAGGCTGCTCGGCAATCCCGAGCTCAGCAGGACGAAGAGCAGGCGCCTGAAATCGGCGATATGGACCAAAGGATAAGCGTAGCCATCAGATCTCACTTGCTTAATGTGCTCCAGCACCCACTTTTCAGGGAGTTGAAACAAAGACGGCGGAATATAAGAGCCGATGACGCCTAGCTTAAGAAGATCTAGCGCCGGAGAATGGAAAAAGTTAAAAGATCGGCTTAAATGTGGCGGGTCTAGCGCACATGCACCTAAAAAGTGGCGGGTCCGCTGGGATTCGAACCCAGGGCCTGCGGCTCCGGAGGCCGCCGCCATGATCCAGACTAGGCC
>MAGU01000071.1 GCA_001717025.1 Candidatus Methanomethylicus oleisabuli
ATATCATGCCGCCGGTGCTCCATCTTCATTATCTCAGCTGCCACTTATTCTATGAAATAATGCGTTCTACTGTTAATTATTTCTTACAATCTTGTTAATACGCCACCTCTTCATACGCAACCGCTGGTGATGATTCGCCATGTCTACTCGAACTCAAATAAGGGCTTTTTTAATCTCTAGCTCCGCCCTGCTTACGAAGCTCTCGTAAGAGAATTTTGATGCCTTTTGCATCATCGTTGAGCTTATCTCCTCCTCCCTTCCTGCAACAGATGATATTATTGACGGGATCTCACCAATCTCGCTAAATGTCAACGCCTCATCTCCAACTATCTCCATAGGACCGCCGGATCTATGCACCACCGGGATGCAACCGCACGACATCGCCTCAACTAGCGCGATTCCAAAGTCTTCGTTGCGCATTGCATGCAGGAAGAACCTTGACTTGGCAAGAAGTAACTCCAGCTCGGCGTTAGGAACGTCTGGTCTCAACAAGACGTTCTCTCTACCCGCTGCCAGAGCGGCAATCTTCTCATAATATGCCCTGTCGTAAAGCGCACCGCATATTATGAACTTCATTGATGGCATAGCCTCCGCTAGCCGAATGATCTCCTCATACCTTTTCTCAAAACTGAACCTTCCGACGCTCACAACCTGCCTCTCTTTGTCTCTGGGCATCTTCAATTCGACCGGAGGGTAAAGAACCGACGCTTCTCGCCCCCACTCCTTCTCGATCCTGCTTGAAGTGAACTTCGAATTCGCGAGTAGAATGCAATTCCTCGGGATTCTGCGGGAAACGACCTCATATGGAAGCCTGTATACACTCCAGAAAGCTCCCTCCCTCTCAACTTCCCTCAGCCGGTGCATGACGGGATTGTGGACATATCTTATCATCTTCTTCGGTTTAATGATCGGGGCGATGTTCAAGCCGGAGGTGTCGATTACTAGATCGAATCCAGACATCTTGGTCGTAAACAGTCTTGGCACGGTGTTCCTGTAGAGACCCATGAAGCTTCTCAGCCTGACTGTCCCAACCTTTACATGTTCAAAGTCAAACCGCTTTCCAAAGATCTTTTTTACCATTTCGCCGTCGAGTTCTTCGTCGCCAGAAAATAATCTGGGCACGATTCCCATGTTGTTCATGGCTTCGAGAAAGCCTATTGCTACCCTCTCACCCCCTCCCATCCTAGCAAGTGAGCCATGAACTAACCCGACTTTCATGAATAAACCTGTTGAGTTGGTTGTTTTAAATCTGTTGCACTGCTGGCTATCGCTTGACCTGCCTCAAGAAAAGGAGGACATTATTGGTAATGCCTAATTAAAACCCCAACGCATAAAACAAGGGTGTATTAATGGGTATTCATGGACATTGTTGTCAACTCCCTCCCATTAAGGGAAGGTTACGGAGGGGGCGCAAAGAGGAGCTATAATGTCCTTCAGTATTACGCGAATTGCGGGATCACTCCCCATCTTTACATTCCCGTAAACACATTGGCGTACCTCAAATCTCAAGACCGGAACAACAATCTGATAGACGAGTTAAAGAGGACACTTGCGATCCTGTCGCATAAAGGCGTATGCATACCTGAATACGTCTTCGATCTCATTGAGAGTGAGCGAATATCCAACTTCTTCGGTCGCGGGGCCTTGAGGACATTCTCCATGCTAGGCACGCTCCCGCTCTTCAACAAAAAATACGCGAAATATGAGGTTGAGGCGACGCAGCGGTTCGCTATTCAAGCGAGGAACGCAAGAGCGATCTACTGTATGCACGAGACCTTTGACCACTGTGAGACAAGCATGCGCCTTGCTGCCATGATGCATCTGCCTCTGGTGGTGACCCTACAGGCCGATCCTTTTGAGAAGAGGCTGAACACCTTCCGATTTTTACCAAAGGACCATTCAGCAAGGCTGGTCCCCTCATACTCCTACACCCAGTTAATCAATCATTTCAATCAGAGCAGCAACAGAGCCTTGTTCTTGCATATGTTGCGTTCCGGAAATCTGAAGGCACTATTCGCTCTTTCAATTTCACCCTTCATCAACTCCGGTCTAGACGCGTTAGCCAACGCATATAACGTTCCGATGAAGATACTCCGCCCGGGCAACGCTCACGACGTACCGCAAAACTTCAAAAGGACCATAAAAGAATTGCAAGGAATCTTCTTTGCTAGACTCGTGCCAGAAAAGGGCATCTTTGAGATCCCTCACATCTGGCGGCTCATAAACGATGCGTTTCCAAACGCACCTCTTAACATCTATGGGGCATTTCCCTCAAGGCTCAACAAAGCGGAGTTCTTCAGAATCGTCAGCAAATTGGGTCTCTCGTCAACGATAACATACCATGACTTTATCGACGCAAACAAATTATACGATGTAATTAGGTCATCGAAGTTGTTTCTATATCCTTCACACTTCGACAGCTTCTCTCTGGGTGTCCTTGAGGCGATCGCCAACCAAACGACCGTCGTGGCTTACAACATTCCCGCTGTGAGCAGTTCATATCAGGGCGTCGAGTGCATCCATGCGGTGCCCGAATGGGATGTCGTCCGAATGGCAAGGGAGTCCATCAAGATACTCAGAATGAGCGATGACGATTATTACCAAGAGCACACCAATCCGCGCACAATAGATTTTGTGCGCCTTCATTCTTCATGGTCCCTAGTGGCATCTTCTGAGATCGACCTTCTGAAAAAGACTCTCGCTCTGAGTTGATTTTTAATAATCCCTGACACACGTTTATTACAAGAAAAAACTGAACCCTTGGAATGACTCTGATTTGGGCTCGTCTCCATTAAACGCTATCCAAAATGGCGAAAGGATAGGTTCAAAGGTCAGGCTTAGGTACGCCTCGATAGTTCTATTCGGGCTTAACATAGCCGGGGCAATATTCAGTTTCTTCTTCATCGCCCTTATTACGAACAAACTTTCGATAGAGGATTACGGCACTTGGGTAATGATACTGAAATACGTCCAATACATGATGCTGCCGTCGATAATTTACACCCTCTGGCTTCCTCGCGAGCTCTGCAGAGGGCAGAACTCTGCGCGTACAGGGCTCTATGCATCATTCATCTTCGGTGTCGTATCTGTCCCCTTGTATCTGATTCTGATGTTAGCTATTGCCTTGAACTTTAACCAGCCCTTGGTGCCGTTGTTGCTTTCATGTCTGGTGCTCTTCTTCGAATACACTTTTACTTCATTAAGCTCGATCTCATCATCCTATGCACCGGAGCAAAACGGATACTCATCGGTAGGGATGAAGGCCGGTCAGGCGATCTTCGGTTTTGTTTTAGTTGGAACAATGTCCGCCGGACTGACTGGCGCCGTGATCGCCGCCATCGCCGGCAGGGCGATCATGAATGCCATCTCACTTTATTATAACCGAAAGTTCATTGCAACCTCCTCCTTCGATATGAGCACATTCAAGGGCTGGTTGAGTAAATTCTGGTTGCCGCTCTTTGGTAGCCTGATAGGGCTGATCCAGACGCTCGACGTCATAGTCGTGCGGATCTTTTATGGCAACGAAATACCGATTGCCTACTACGGCGTCTGCATAAATATCCTTACGGTCGCTCTACTCGCCAACGCCGTAGCCAGCTCCCTGTACCCAAAAATCGTCAGCAAGAAGAACTTGAGCGATATGCCGGAGGCGATCTGGCTACTCCTGCTCTTCTCTGTACCTGTAGTGTTTGCAATACTCCTGTATGCCGAGCCTCTAATTGCCATCTTCGGCATAAAATACGTGGGTGTGGCATGGGCGCTAAGAGTCTTCTCCATCGCCTTCTTCATCCAACTCCTTTCAACTTTACCGGGCGCAGCATATCAGGCGCTCGAATCGTTGGACGAAAAAGAATCCGCAACCACAAGGTTATTGATAAACTCCGCTTGGTTCAAGAACTCGCTAGTTACTTTGGTTGCCAACTCTCTCTATCTGGGCATGCTCATGACTTTTGCCAGTTTTGGCTATCCTTCTCTGAACTTCGTTAGCATCTGGGGAGCGATCACCGTCTTCTCAAATGGAGTCTACCTAGTGCTGATACTGTTCTTACTGAAGCGCGACTTCAACCAAAACTTCCCCTTGAAATTGGTTGCGAAGAATCTGGCAATCCTCAGTGCACCCGTTCCGCTCATGATGATCCCCTTCTGCTTGGTTCAAGTCTCACTATCTGAGAATGTCTTTATCATGATGCAGAATCTGGCTCTGCCTGGCGTATCCTCTTTCTTATTATACTTCTTATGCCTATCCTGCATAGATAAGCGGTTCCGGAAGACCATTCACGACGCATATGCGAAGGGCATCACCCTTCTCCGCCCGCCGAAGAATTAGAAATCGGTTCGTGCCAACTGCCGCGATGCTCCAACTCCTTCCTTACCGAAGAAACCCGCTATAAGGAAGAACGGTCGCTAAATTATACTGGCGATATTGGTTGCCTGCTAATGAGCCGTCTGAACCAAAGGCACCTCTGATTTGGCTGAATTACAACAGCATGCATATCATTGAGCTTGCCAAATCCTCGCTCAAGTCGATTATGGAACTTGACTACCAAAACTACGAGGTCATAATTGTCGATAATGGATCGACTGATGGCAGCTTTCAAGCAATAACCGAATACCTCGCCCAATCAATCCCCCCAAGGCGCAACTACAATGTCATCAGAAACGAGCGGAATCTTGGGTTTACAGGCGGCATAAATTCAGGATATGAAAAAAGGGACCGATCAAGCAGATACGTGCTTCCGATAAACAACGATGCGATAATGTCTTCCGACTCCCTGCGGCGACTTGTCCATGTAATGGAGATCAACAACAGAATCGGTGCGGCGCAGGGCGTTGTCTTAAGACTGACCTCCGACGAAATTGACAGTACCGGCGGCATTATCGACGAACTCTTTTTGCTGCACCGCCCTGATCTTGAGCCCCTCCAGCATCAGGACGAACTTGCCATAACCTATCCAGAAGGGACCTGCCCGATCTACCGGATCAGTGTAATTGACGCCTTCAATGATCGCTTATTCATCACCGAGGCTGTGATGTCCTACTTGGAAGACGTCTTTAACGGTCTTATGATTTGGAACCTGGGCTACCAGTGTGTACTTCTGCCTTTTGTGGTGGCGCATCATAGTCGGGCAGCCGTCACTTCAAGATACCGTGGCGCCGTCAAGCCATCCTACTACTTCCACCGGAATCGCATTGCCATCCTGTACCTTAGCAACAGTAAATACAAGTGGATGCCATGTCTGTTCTTAGAACTCCGGCTGGTCTTTAGGCGCCTAAGAGACGCAAAGGAGATACTACGTACCTTTGTTGATGGACTCGCTCTCGGAAGGCATCTGAGGAATAAGTATGGATACAGACTGGACATATACTGTGCTCCCCTACATAAGGTGTCCCCCGTCGCCTTCATATTTCCCGAGAAGCTTCATAATGAGCGCAACAGATTCCCCCGCTCCTGCGAAAAATGAGGTAGTGGGCCCGGAGGGACTCGAACCCTCGACCAACAGATTATGAGTCTGCCGCTATGGCCGGACTAAGCTACGGGCCCGTCGCAAAAGCAAATTGCCCTGAGCCAAATTTATTTCTTTTGGGTCACCTTCGGGGTGAGGAACTCAACGAAATCGACCACCTCGTCGAGCCCCCTCTCCTTGAGCGATTCGGCAATATCCTTCAGCAACTGCGCCGCCCCGTTGAACTCCGAGAGCGCCCTCGCCACCTCCGACACGCAGCCGTTCGCATCGCCGGTGGAGATCCTTCTCTGCCCATCCTGGTACCTTGCATCTAGCTTGGCTGCCCAGCCTCTGATCTCCTCCGCCTTTCCTGCCGTCTCTTCCGGCATGCCCCTCGCTAGTATCGAGAGCGACGACGACATGGCCGCGATGCTCTTGAGGAGCTGCTCCGCCATCAGCAGCTCCCTCGTCAAGCCGACCGCCCGGAGGGAGGCGTAAGCCTCCTGGTAAGCCGCGATCCTTCCGGCCCTCGACCCCATGTCGATGACGTCCCCCACGGCATACTCCGACGCCTCTGCTACGTTGAGCAGCGCCCCGATGCGCGCCCCCTCCCGGCTGACCTTTATCAGGCGCCTCTTTGGGAACCTGCCCTCCCTCTCCTCCTCAAGTAGCCCTGCCTTTATCAGTGCATTCACATGGTTGAGGATCGTGATGGTGCTGAACTTCGTCTTCTCGAACAGCTCCGACATGGTAAGCTTCTTTCCGCGATATACCGCCATCAGTATCGTCGTTGGAACCTCTTTTGGCATCTTCTCCAATGCATACACCACGTTTTTTACTATCTAAAGTATTAGATATTTAGAAACTAAAATAGTTACCTCTTCCGTTGCCGGATCACCGATTGGCGCCGCGGGAAGGACTCGAACCTTCGACCAACGGGTTAACAGCCCGTCGCTCTACCGAACTGAGCTACCGCGGCTCAGTAAATCAGCATCTTGAATAAGTATTAATCCTTTGCGATAGGATTGCCAACCATGCCGGACGGGTCGATCACTGCGCCTCCGCCCTCAGCCTCTTAATGCCCCCAATCCTGTCGTAAACCCTGTCAAAGCTGATCATTTCGGCTCCCTCGACGATCGAGACCGCCGCATGGAGGCTATCAAAGAATGTCAACTCCACGTTGTCTCTCCTCAGGTTTGAAGCCGCTGCATGATATGCCGGTCTTGGCACAAGCGGCTCCAAGTCGTAATAGTCGATCAACTCCGCCAAGCCATCGTAGAACTTGAGCTGATTGCTTACCTTAATCCTGCCTGACTGGATTAGGAGGTCCAATTCGATCAGCGCGTAGGGCGAGACGCAAAGATGCCCGTAATCCCCCCTAATTATCTCGACCGCCCTCTCATGGCGCCTATCGCCTATTGAAGCTACTGCCACTATGGTGTCTGTCTCGATCAGCCTCAAATCATCCTCTCCGCACTTCGCTCGCCCTCCTCCCCTCCTCCACCGCTGCCCTGCGCAGCTCCCTGATCTCGTCGGCTATGTCCGTCGTTCCGGACTCAACGCACGATGTAATCGTGTCTATCGGATCCCTGATTGGCGTCAACTTGATCGCCCTCCCATCCAGCTCCATTGAAACCGCCCCCTCTATCCCGAGGTCCTTTCGTATCTTAGCCGGCAGCCCGACCCTCCCCTTCTTGTCAACCTTCAGCCTTAAGCTCAAAATTAAAACCCTGTCACGATAATCCCACTTCCCACTATTATTTTTTTCCCACCACAGATCGCAAGGGCGGTTCAAAATCCTTCAAAATTAGCTTCGCGTCTTCGCTTATCATCAGTGCCTGCCCTTACTTCACTTCAGCTCACTTCTGTTCTGTTCTGTTCCGCCCAGCCAATCGATCTCGCTCAACCCTGCTCCGATACCATCTTGAGCTTCTTCGGCAGGTACTTGTCCACTATCGCGGTGAGCCCGTGCGCGCTGAAGGCCTCGAGCTCCGCCCTCCTCTTCATCTTCTTGAACTCCTGAAGCTCCGCCTGCCACTCGAACTCCCGGTACCTCATGTCCTCCTCGAGGAGCTTGATCCTCTGCTCGTCCAGCTTCGTCAGCGCGAACGACGGCAGGTTGAACTTCTTGATGTCTGTCGCCCAGAGCCCTACCCACTTTGCGGTCGTCGTCGTCAGCTCCCGGAGGTGCGCCGCGTTCGCCGAGCCCCTTATTATGACCATGGCGATGTGCATCCCCCACGGGTCGGCGTCCGTCAGCAGGTAGACCGGGAGCCCCAGCTCCCTGCTGAGCCTCCTTATGATCAGCCTTGCGAGCCTCGGCGCCTGCCCGGCGGTGTCTATCAGGACCGCGTTGAACTTCTCGTAGACCCTCTCCTCGATGAACCTCCGGAAGATGGCGTTCTTCTCGATCACGAAGACCTTGTCCGCCTTGCACTCTATGAAGTCCGCCTGCGAGAGCGAGAGCCCCACCATTACGCCGTCCGGGTTGGAGCTGAGGTTGACCCTCTTCCCCCTGTACTTCTCCGGGGAGGTGTACTCTATCGTGACGTCCCCGAATATCGCTGACCTCTCCTTCGGGTATATGTTGAACGCCTCCCGGGGCTCCGTCATCAGGGTCTCCAAATCGGTTACGGTGTCGTCCGACTCCGTCTGATCCCTGAACTTTATGCCGTAGTTGAGCGAGTGGTAGTAGAGGTCCCTGAGCGTCGTGCTCTTCCCCTCGTTGACCAGCCTCCTGGCGAAAGACGCCACCCAGAGCAGCTGCGTCAGCGACCTGACCTGCTTGATGTTAGCCGCCGACCTGAGCGCCATCTGCTTGCCAAGTATGAACTGGTTGAGCTCCTCGTCGAAGACCATGTTGGACGTGGTCCTGCTTGCCATCTTCACGCGCGGGAACTCGCCCCTCTCGATCTGCCCGTATATCTCCGCGCCGAGCTCACTCAGCTTTGACTGCACTTCTTTGTTCAACTTCTCTGGCATGTGCCTGCAACCTCTTCAAAACCTTCTCATAGTCCGGCGGCTTGTCCTTCCCCGCCAGCTCGGTCGAGAACTGGGCGAGGAGCGGCATGTACCTCTCGAAGACGGTAAGCCTCCTCTGGGCGATGTAGGCCCTCTCCTTCTTCCCCATATGCGTCTTGAGCTCCCTCGCGCAGGTCTTCAGCGCCCACTCTATCTCGTACTCGACCTCCGGCCTGTCCGCTATGTACTCCTTGCCCACGGTCTTGTATGGGACCTTCGTGGCGCATATGTGGATGAAGAAAGCGATAGGCATAGTCTTGACGTCCAGCTTGTACCTCTGCCAGTTGATCCTCTTAATGACCTTCATCGCCACGTCGCTGTGCAGGTCGTAGAGGAGCGGGATCTTGTTGGCGAACCTCAGCACGAGCATCTCGTCTGCGGGCGTTATCGGGACCCTGCCCCCGTAGGCTATCGCCGCTTCGATGACGAATGGGTAGCCGGCGTAGGCCGACGCCCTCCTCTGCGTTACCGCGACATACTCCGGCGAGAACTCCCTGATTATCCCCGCCTTGAGGAGGTCTGTCCCGACCGGAGACAGGCACTGCGCGTCGGGCGGCTGGAACTCCCCGTAGTCCTTCATCCTGGAGACGAGCTTCACGAGGTCCTTCGAGTCCATGGTCTTCGGGTTCAGGTCCGGGCTCATCTTTATGCTCTTGAGGAAGTTCATCGCCGTCGCCACCCCTACCCTGTGGAAGTTGTTTGCTAGGAAGTCCATCAGGGTGGTGCTGCGGCTCGCGTTGATCATCCTGTGGACCATCTCGATGTCCACGCCGAAGGGGTGCGGCTTGACCTCCTCCGCCGGCTTCGGCATCACCTCCGTTATCCGGTCGAACCTGTAGAGGACGCCGTCCGGGCTGATGTAGATTATGTTCGCGTAGGGCATCAGGATGGCGGTCTGCCTGAAGTACTCGACGATCTTCGGCTTTGCCCTCACGAAGTCCCCCTCGAAGCTGAACTCTATTATCGTCCCCCGCCACCTGCCCGGGTTCGGCGTGACCTCCTTCTTCCTGATGATGGGCTTGTTCTCCTGCACGTTGATGCTCAGCTCGTAGAAGTACTTCTCGAAGCCGCCTGTGCTGGAGAGCGCCTTGACCGTGCTGTGGGACGTTATCTGCCCGTAGAGCACCGCCATCTTGCCGCCGAGCCCGAAGATGCCCCTGCTCTGCCTCAGCGTATACTTAGAGCCGAAGAGTATCTGCCCGAATGCGTAAGGCACCTGCTCGTAAGGGACGCCGATGCCGTTGTCCTCCACCTTTATCCGGTATATCGAGTTGCCGTCGTCGATTAGCTTGACCCGGACGTCCGGCATTATCGAGTACTGCTCGCAAGCGTCGAGGGAGTTCTCCACGAGCTCCCTGATTATCGTATACGTGGCACGGACCGGGTTGTCGAAGCCCGCTATCTCCCTGTTCCTGTAGAAGAAATCCGCCGCGGAGATGGACTGGAACTTCTCTCTAGACACCCGTGTCAGCCCCCTGCTCAATCAACGCCCTCGGGATCCTCCCCGCCCTCCGCCTCCCTGGGTCTGACCTCCTTGAGCGCAGGGTGCTCCTCCCAGAGCGACATCTTCCTCTTCTTCAGCACGGCATGCTCCTTGTTCAGGTACTTGTAGACCGAGCCGTGCATCGCCCCCTTGACCAGCATAGCGACCGCCTCCTTCGCGACGATTATCTCGTCATACTCCCCTATTATCGAGACCGTGTGTCCGTAGACGGAGACGACAGTCCCCGTGAGCGACTCTATTATCCTGCGCGTCTTGCCGTCCTCTCCGATGATCCTGCCCTTTATCCTCCGCATCTGGTTCCTCGACTCGTCGAGCGCCTGCTTCAGGTCGATGACCTCCAGCATCTGACCGTCGGTGAAGAGCCTGAACGCCCTCTCCGGGCTGAACCCCCTTCCTATGGCGTTGACGATGTCCCTCGCCTTCAGCACACCGGACGGGTCGCGCGCTCCGGAAGAGGCGTCCATCTCGATCACGACCTCGCCGGTCGCGCCATCGACCTCTATGCTCGAGCCGGTGCCCTTCTCCAGCTCAACCTTAGTCCCTCCCTTCTCACCGATGAGGGCGCCTGCCCTCTCGACCGGAATCTTGAGGTAAATCCTGCTCATCGTCTCCTCAGACACTCTAGAACATCCTCCTCTCCTGGAACATCAATGCCTGCCTTCCCGAAGAACCTGATAATATTTCCAACGTCTCTCTTAAGCAATTCTTCAGCCAGCGGGTGCTCCCTTGTGACCGCCTGCCCGAAGTCGATCAGCACCGTTCTGCCGTTGTGGAGCATTATGTTGTACTCGCTGAGGTCTCCGTGGATCAGGTTCGCATTTCGGTAGAGCCTCCCCATCGCGTCCATGACCTCCTCGAAGATCCCTGCGGTTATCTGCTCCTTAGGGAGCGTCTTGAGGACCGGCGCCGGCTTCCCTCCCTCCCCGACGAACTCCATAACCACGACGTTCTCCTTCACATAAAGCGGCTTCGGAACTCTTACGCCAGCGTCGTGCGCCTCCATCAGGTTGCGGTACTCCTTCTGAGCCCACGTGTAGACGATCTGGCGGTAGTCCTTTCCCACCTTGAAGCGGGGGTCACCTTCGATGTACTGGCGCATGCTCTTCTTGAACTCCATCGATGACGTCAGGTAGATCTTCACCGCCAGCTCCTCGCCCCCCTTGCCCTCGGCCCAGTATATCCGCGCCTCCTTCCCCGCCTTGACCGTCCCGAAGATCCTGCTTAGCGGACCATTGTTTATCGCCTGATAGAGGACCATGACCGTCCTCTTGTCCAGGACCTCCTCGACGGTCTTGAACGCATCGATGTCCTTGGTCCTCTTCGACCTCTCCCTCTCGATCTTCTGCTCGTGCCTCCTCGAGAGATCCTCAGGGTCCTGAACCACGGAAATCGCCCAAAATTCAATAAAGTGTTAACTACCGATAATGATAAAAACCTTTCTTACGGGGGCGGGCTTCCATCGATCAGACGAGGTTGTCCAGCATTCCCTTGGCTTTGAGGTTCTTGAAGTCGCTCCGGTCGTAGCGCCAGACCACGTCGCCCTTCTGGTCGGACTGGAAGTCCCACGGCGCGACGAGGACGATGTCGTTGAGCCTGAGCCAGATCTTCTTCTTCATCTTGCCCGGAATCCTGCATATCCGGACCTTGCCGTCGGAGCACTTGACCTTGACCCTGTCAAAGCCCAGCAGCTGAGCGACAACCCCAACCACCTCCCCCTCTGCCGGCATCTTCGAGTCGCGCGGAGCGGAAGGGTCCTTATTAAAATTCATCAATGCACCTTCTCTCCTTGAATAATCTTGGGCTGGCATATTAACCTTTTTTAAGGGGATAGAGATAATACCCCTCCCTTTGCATAAAAAGAGAAATAAAGGGAACGATCGGGTCCGTGGCCTAGTCTGGATATGGCGGCGGCCTTCGGAGCCGCAGGCCCTGGGTTCGAATCCCAGCGGACCCGCCACCTCCTCGTTGGCAGTTCACGAATGAGTAGCCAAGGTCTATGTGGAGAGTACTGCCTGCAGCCACCAACCTCGCCTCTGCATGGTTCGCGCTTGTTCATTCGGGCTGAAACTGATCGGTGCCCATCCCTTAATACATGATCAAACGGCAAGGTTAAATTCAACTTGAAGTAAATTATGCAAAAAAGATGATACCCAATTGAAGGTTATACCGTTGCTTTTATCCGCAGTTGCTGTGGCAGCCGTGTTACTCGCAACCATCTTCTTTCTGAATACGGGCGGCTCAAGCGCCCCCATCGTTACACTAGTCAGCACCTCGCCGTCCAACCTCTCCGCGGTCAACGAGAGCCGTCCAACAATCTCCGTAGAGCTCGCAATCAAGAATGCAAACATCGCCTCACTAAACATCTCGATGAGCTTGGACGGAGTTGATACCACGGCGGGCTTGGTCAAAGGGGCGTCTGGTGCCCAGTTAGTACCCGCTTACGACCTCGCTGAAGGCGTTCATGATGTAATGATCATGATTGCCTCCGGCTCTACCATATTATCATCGATATCTTGGAGTTTCTATGTCGACACCTCCCCCCCGACAATCACCTTGCTGTATCCCATCAACGGAACGCACTACTCTGAGGACCTTCTCCTCTCTGTCAACTTCACCGACCAGACTGGCGTGGATGTTGGCAGGGTGACCCTGCTACTGGACGGCACCGACATAACCGGCTCTACCCAGAGGTCGCAGAATGGGCTGTTCTATGCCCCCCAGACCCGACTCAGCGAGGGGGGTCACCACTTCACGATAAGCCTATGGGACCTGTTGGGCAACGGGGCGTCCTACTCATGGTCGCTGGTTGCCAACTCCTCTGCCAACGACTCCGCCCCCCCTTACCTTGCATCATGCTTCCCGGTCAACAATTCGATAATAAGGACCCCAACACCAACCGTGTGGTTCCACTTCTACGACATGGGGTCAGCCATCGATGCCGCCTCGATAGTCTTTAGGATCAACAATGTTTTACCGGTCAACTGCAGCGGTAACCATGCAGCCGGATGGAATATAAGCTACAACGGCTACCTCCTTGACGGCAACTACTCCGTCAGCATAACCGTCAAGGACCTCAACGATAATTCTGCAACAGCGCGGCTTTACTTCACCGTGGACGCCACGCCGCCATCCGTGAGCAAGAGGACGCCGTCGAATGGCGCCACCGTAAACACCTCTTCGGTCTCCATATCCGCAAGATTCGCGGACGCATTGATGGGGGTCGACGTGTCATCCATTAAGATCAAGCTTGGCTCTCACGACATAACCCAAGAAGCCCTGATAAACAGCTCCGGATTCACCTACCTCACAACTCTTCAGAACGGGACCTACTCTGTATCGGTCGAGATTTCAGACCTCATCGGCAATGTTGCCATCGCGACTTGGAGCTTCACCGTGGCAATCCCGCCCGCTGCCCCCCCGCAGATCGACAGCGTCATCATACTGACCAAGACCGGATACTTCAACACTGAATCGGGGCTACCCACGATCGTAGGCGAGGTAAAGAACATAGGCACCACGACCGTGAAAAACGTTATGGTCGAGGGGCGCTTCCTGTGCAACGATGGTAACGTAATCAACAACGATAACCCGTATCCCGCCATACTCTATACATACGCCGAAATCGACGTGCTCGAACCGGGCGCAGTTTCGCCCTTCAAGATAGTCATGCAATCGGACTTCCCGGACTTTAAATACGTGCTGTCTCAGGTGAGGAAGTTCGACGCAAGCGTCGTAAACATGACAATGACCTCGGAGGTGCCTTACAGAGACTATCAGTTTACTAACCTGAGCGGAGGCACCGTCAACGTTGCGGGACCGCTGGAGCCGGCGCACTACCACTACGTCCTGACCGGCGTCATCACCAACAACGGCTCTGCTCCCATCGATGGCATTAAGGTTGTGGCAACCTTCTACCGGCCTGAGGGGCCGATGGCGGTAGAATACGAGGTGGTTCAATCCCTAGATCCAGGCGAATCGGCATCATTTACCATAGAGGTCGAGGACAGCGTCGTCGCATCTTATATAACAAGGTACGTGCTGAGTGGAAGCCCATGAACAAATTCCTCTCGTACGCCCTCCCGGCCGCCTTCATAACGCTGCTTATGGTTGGTGTATGGCAGCTCACCCAGCTCGACCAGGGGACCATAATCTTTCTCGAAGACCCTGATGCCTGGACCTTCCACACTTATGCCGGCTTTGTTCTATTCTTCTTCCTGCTCTACGCATCCACAGTATCCTACTTTAGGCGGTTCAAAAAGGGGCGCGATGCGCTTGCCAAGATCTCTGCGGTCGGGAAGATCCCCGAGAAGGTGAAGTGGTGGATCATGGTTGGCCTCATCCCTGCTGCAGCCTACCTCTTCACCTACTGCAACTACATCTGCACAAACTTCAACCAGAACGCCTTCGACTCATCCCTGCCATTCTTCCACATCCTCTACAGGTCCGCCCTGGGCTTCTTCCCGTACCTTATAGCTGCATGCTTCATCGGCGGCTTCATAATGACATACTTCAACAATAACCGCTTCAAGATGAGAGACAGCATGCCTGCAGCTATGGTCTTTGCCAGCATGCTTCCAATCTGTTCCTGCGGAGCAATACCCATCGGCAGGGCCATGTTTGAAACGAAGACCATCAGGGTTAGGACTATCATCTCATTTATGATGGTTGCCCCGGTGCTCAGCCCTATAGTCATACCGCTTAGCCTCCAGCTGGGGCTCGAGTTCACCATATCAAGGATAGTGGGCATCTTCATCCTGGCTACGGTAACCGGGATACTCGTCGAGAAACTCACCGGCATAAAAGAGGAGGGGCGCGGCGGGAAAGCTTACAGCTGCGTCGGCTGCTCTAAGGCTGGATCAATCAAGACCGAGTCGACGAAGAGCCCCGTGATTGCAAGCTGGAACCTCTTGATGACCCTCGGCGCCCCGATAAGCCAAGGGATACTCATCGGTGCCCTAGTGGCAAAGTACGTTCCGCCGGCGATAATTACCACATACCTCACATCAAGCGTCGCCGGCATCTTTTTGGCCGCCCTCCTATCCCTGCCTCTTTACATCTGCCACGGACAGGAGGTCCTCATCCTCAAGCCGCTCATGAGCGCCTCCATGATGGGCTCCGCGGCTTTGCCGGTCGGTCACGCCATAGCCTTCACATTCGCCGGCACAGGCATGTGCCTTGCCGCCATACCGCCCCTTATAGCAACAATCGGCAAGAGGGCAGCAAGCATCGTCATCTGCGCATTCTACTTCGGCTCAATAGCGCTAGGAATGGCTCTGAACCTCATATTCGCCCTCATCTAATTTACACGCCTTGCGAATTGCCCGCCGAACCTATAAATTAGCGGCGCGAATCGGCGCCCTCTCGTTTAGCGCTATAAGGCGGCTTTCAGCATCCGTAGCGTCTGCCAGCTAGTGGCATGCTTGCTTAGCCTCCATATCGCCCGCCCGATTGAAGACATTGAATTATGAAAAAAGTATTAATAACAGATCCCAATAACGCAGAAGAGATGCCAGATGCTATCGATCGAATCAATAAACCTTACAAAGCGGTACGGCTCATTCGTTGCGGTCTCGAGCCTGAACCTTAAGCTCGAAGGGGCGAAGTGCGTGGGGTTCCTTGGACCGAACGGCGCCGGGAAGACCACGACGCTAAAGATGTTCACCGACCTGATCCGCCCGACATCCGGAAACGTTCTCATCGACGGCATCGACGTAAGCAAGAGCAAGAAGGAAGCCCTGGCATCGGTAGGCACGATCATAGAGATGCCTGAGATATACCCCTCGCTGACCCCCAGGGAGGCGCTGGCAATGGTCGCAGAGCTCAGGGGGGTCCCAAAGGGCGACCGGAAAGCGCAGATCGAGGGTGCAGTTTTGGAGGTCCAGATGACCGACTGGATCGACAAGCGAATCGGCAAGTTCTCGAAGGGCATGAAGCAGCGAATCTGCATCGCTTCTACGCTGATCGGCGACCCTTCGATAATCATATTGGACGAGCCGACATCCGGGCTTGACCCGCGCGGGATGAGCGAGGTCCGGGAGATAATAAAATCCCTGAGGAGCAAAAACAGGCTAATCTTCATGAGCAGCCACCTCCTGAGCGAGGTATCTGATATCTGCGACGACGTGGCGATGATCGACCGCGGCAAACTCATCGTTTATGACACGATAGCTAACGTGATATCTGGGGTATCCGGGGGGCAGAGCGTCGTTGAGGTGGGGCTGTCAAAGGCGGTCGACGACAAGCTGATGGCGGCGCTAGAGTCCAACCTGAGGGGGATCATCGGCATCGAAAAGAAGAACGGCACGACCTTCAGCATAAAGTTCGAAGGCGGCTTGGAAGCCCAGGCGAGAATCCTCTCCGAACTTGTCAGGCTCGGGATCGGGGTAGTCAGCTACAGGTCCGCCTCATCTGCCCTCGAAGATGCCTACTTGAGCCTCGTAAAAGATGCTGCGTGATTGGTATGGCAGAAGCGAGAAACGCCTTTAACCGGGTGCCGAGCGACCTCAAACAACTGAGTACCGTAGTGAAATACACCATGCTCGACTACGTGAGGTCGCGCAAATTCTACCTCCTCCTCACGATCTCTGTTCTGATCAGCGCCCTCCTCACGTTCATCGTCGGCTACTACCGGCCGGTGGGTTTCCTCTCGTCCCCGCTCTCCTTCTACTCGGGGTGGTGGGGCAGCATGGCGACCCTTGTGATAATCCTCTCCGGGATCTTCTTCGGCGGCGACGCCATATCTGGCGAGTTCCAGAACAAGACCGGTTACTTCAGCGTCCCCAATCCTGTCAAGAGGTCCACCGTCTACATAGGGAAGCTCCTCTCGGCATTCATAGCGTCTGCGACAATACTGGCGGTCTTCGCGGCAATCGCCGTCGGCAACGGGCTCTACTACTTCTCGGCCGTCCCAGTCGAGTTTTGGATGTCGTTCGCCTTCGCGCTGGTCTACCTGGCGGCGGTCCTAGGCCTCACATTCCTATTCAGCTCGCTCTTCAAGAGCAGCACAATGGCGATAGTCGTAACCGCCATCCTGCTCCTCTTCGCATTCGGCATAATCCAGTCATTCGTTGCCAGCTACGCCCAGATCGAGCCTTGGTTCATACTGACTTACGGCGCGCAGATAATCGGGAACATCCTCTCGAGCCCCTACCCGGTCCATGTGCAGACAATAATCTTGGGGCAAGGCGCCTTCACATACACCGTATTCAACGCCACCGTAGCCGAGGGTCTGGCAATAATGTCCTCATACTTTGTCGTGACGGCGATCTTGGGCCTTCTGCTCTTCAACAGGAGCGAGTTCTAGTGCGGGAAGGGCGCGACGTATCAGCATCGGCTCCCTGCCCCGGCGCTCCGGATCCTGAAAAAGGATTTAACACAGCTCCCCCAAACCCCCTTATTGATGTGGCAGCACCTTGGTTGACGCCTCAGTGATCGTCCCGACCTACAACGAGGAGCGGATCATAGGTCGGACACTCTCCTTCATCTGCCGGCAGAGCACCCCCAGGTCCCGCTACGAGGTCATAATAGTCGACGGCGGCAGCAAGGACCGAACCCGTGAGATCGCAGCCAAGTACGCGGACCGGGTCATCATACAGAAGAGCAGGGCAGTCGGAGGCGCGAGGAACGACGGCGTCGAGGTCGCAAGGGGCCGGGTGGTCGTGCACACCGATGCCGACGTGGTCCCGCCGGAGGACTGGCTGGAGCGCATCCTCTCGCTCTTCGGCGACGGCGTCGTCGCGGTCTGCGGACCAGACGGTCCGCTGGAGCCTAGCGCGAAGTACCGCGTCCTATACATGGGCATAAACGCCTTCTCGTACATCGCCTACCGGCTCGGCTTTGTTGGGACGAGGGGCACGAACACGGCGGTCCTTCGCGGCGCCTTCCTTAAGGTCGGCGGCTACACCGACTACCCCATGTGCGACGACGTGGAGCTCGGCTTCAGGCTGCAGAAGCTCGGCAGGGTCGTCTACGACCGGCGGCTCAAAGTGCTGGCATCCACGCGCCGGTTCGAGAAGAACGGAGTACGGGGCGTCATAAGCGACTGGCTGAGGGGCGACCTCCTTCTGCTGTCCGGCAGGAGGACCGTCGGGAGCTACCACAAGGAGAGCTACTGACCTGAGCTGACCCGCCCCGCCCCGCCGCGGGCGTCGCCGTGGGCGCCTCAGACCTCTACCTTCCTCTTCTTGTTCCCGAGAACGAAGACCGCGACGAGCCCTCCTACTATCGCCATCATGATTGCCGCGATCACAAGGAAGTCCTGTATCAGCCCGGGCGGTATCGTCGGCTCGCTCAGCGTGAATATGCTGGCGGCGTAGCCGGTGTTTCCCGAGTTGTCAGTGACCCACACCTCGACCTTGTGCTTCCCCCAGTCCAGAGTGGCCTGGTAGGCGAGCGAGGTCTCGGAGATCGTCGCTGAGGGCGTAACATTGTCGCCGTCAACCTTTATCAGCACCGAGCTCTTGTCGACGTTGAGGTTGTCGTAGTAGATGACGCTGACCGCCACTGCCTTCGCCTCATGCGTCGAGCCGTTCGTCGGCGAGTTGATCACGATCGAGGGGGGCACGTTGTCTACCGTGAAGCTCCAGTTAGAGGCTGCGCCGTTCCCGGCCGCGTCGCAGATGTATACCCCAACCTGGTGGACACCCTTGGCGAGCATGGGGGCTGGTGCGTATATGATGTGCCCCCCGCTGACCGTAGCCGCAGCCGTGACGTCCCCCCCATCCACGTACAACCTCGTCAGGCTCGCATCGACGCCGAAGTTGTCCGCATAGTCGATGTAGAGCGAGCTGTTGAGCGGCACTATCATGCCATTGGGCGGGTGGCTGTAGGTTATATGCGGTGGCGTCAGGTCCACGGCGTAGCTCCACTCGGCCGTTGCGTTGTTGCCTACAGCGTCGAAGGCGGCCACCGTTATGTTGTGCCACCCCTCCGCCAAAGCCGATTGCGGGGCGTAATATATGCCGCTCTGCGCCACCGTAGCCTGCGCCGTGCAGTTGGCGCCGTCAACGAATATCCATGCGCAGGCTACCCCTGAGAGCGAGTCGCTGAGGCTAGCCCCCGCCCCAATCCCCGCCTCGCGCGTTATTAGCCCCGACGTAGGCGTCTGCCCGGCGATCTGGGGCGGGGTCGTATCGACGTAGAAGTCAACCGACAGCATGGCAGCGTTTCCGACGTTGTCGTAGACCGTGAGCCACGCGAGATGCCACCCATCCGTTAGCGCCCTCGCGGTAGAGCCGATGTACCACCCCGAAGACCAATTGCCGGTCACGACGACCTGCAGCCCCGCGCCGTCCCCGTCGAACGCGAAGACCGCGCTGCTGGCATTGACTCCGGAGAGGGTGTCGTTGACCCTGAAGGTTACCGTTGGGGTCGGGTCCGGCGTGAACTGCCCGCCAGCCATGTTGACCTCTACCGCGTATGGGGCGACCCCATCGGCAACGAACTCTGCCCATGAGGAGACCGTGAATGCCAGCTCGCCGCTGGACTGGTTCCACGTGAGCCCAGAGACCGGGCCGCCGGATGCCTGCCCCGCCATCACCGCCGGGACGCCGTCGGCTAGTATGCCCGGGTGGCCGTGCTCTGTGAGCCCGAACATAATGACCTCAGCGCTTGAGTTGAACGCTGGCAAGGCGGAGGCGTTGAGGTAGACCATGCCCCTGCCAGTCCTCAGCGAAGAAGCCAGCTGCAGGACCGTCCCAGGCGTCGCCGGGTCGCAGAGGTCCAACGGGCTGCTGAAAGTGACCCTCACCTGCGGCGCTCCTGCCGCCATCCGCTCTATGACGATGCCAGTTGCATTCGTGAGGTCAGGGAGATCGCGCCAATCGGTGGTCGCGCCGCCGACCGATGGATCCACGGTCCTCGGCTGGACGTTCATCACCGCAGTGAAGCGCGCCGCCGCCGTAGCGCCTGTTGGTCCAGAGGCGTTGACGACCAAATCCACCTGCCCCGCCTCGACCCAGCCACCGGGGACCGTCCCGCTGATGAGGATGACGTACCATGCGCCATCGTCAAGAAGACCGGTAGACAAGGCGGCGGACCCATCGATCGAGAACTCGCCGAGCCCGATCCTGGACATGTTGCTGTAGAGCGTGAAGTGGTTGTTGGGCGCGCTCACGTTTGCAAGCAGATTGAACTCGGAGCCGTTGAAGTAGTAGTAGACCGCCGTCTGCCTGGAGAGCCGAGCGCCTCCCGCCCCAGCCGCACTGGCGTCAATGCCGACAAAGGGCGCCACAATCCTGAAGCCGGATTGGACTGAAGCCGCCCCCGCCGTCAACTTCACCACATAACTCCCCTGCGGCAGCTCGGTCGTGTTCAGCTTGAGAGCACTCCCCCCTGTGCTATTCAGCGCCACAGTCGTGTTGGAGACCATGCCTCCAGTCGAGTTGATGACCGTCACAACAACGTTTGCGTATGGGCTTCCGCCGAGCAGCCCCGTGGCGTCCTCCCCTGCCGAGTATGCAAGCGTGTCCGAGTCGAGGGAGATCGACAGAGGCGCCGCCACAGCCAGAGGCACCGCCGCCGAAATAGCCATGAAGAGAACCGCCGTANGAACCGCCGTAAATGCGATGGCATACCCGCTGGAGCTCCTCAAGACCAACCCAATGCCCCCCAATTGTCCTTACAAATACCATTGCCTAGCCTATCCTAAAATGCTTGGCGCCCCCGGCGATTAGCGCCGTCCCCCCTCATACGCTCTTCATTAGGATCTCCTCCCGCCGGAAGACCCTCAAGCCCACCCTGAAGAGTATCAGGTCGGTTACCGCGAAGCCTGCAACAAGCAGCATTATCATCGTAGTGCCGAACATGATGACGCCGCCGATCTGTCCGAAGATGAGCCCGAGAACCGGAAGGACAAGGATGGCGCTCAGCTGCTGCGCCTCCCTGTATCCCTTGACCCTAAGGGAGACCATGACGGTGATGCCGATGCCCGCAAGCGCAACGAGCGGGGTCACGAGGAATATCAGCGCAGCCCAGAGGAGGTTTGGTAGCAGTATCGCGCCGTTGAAGAGGCTGAACGAGGACACGTCGACGACAACGCAGTAAAGTGCGAATGCCGATATCGTAACCGCCATCGAGGGCACAAATGACACGAGGATCTTTCCAAGGAGCAGCTCTCCGTCGGTCAGCGGAGTTGCCAGGAGCGCCTCTATCGTCTTCCTGTCCTTCTCGCCGGCAAAGCTGTCGGATGCCAGAACGCTCGACGCCATGATGGGGATTATGAGGAAGAATGGGGCGAAGAAGTAGAGCGCGAAGATGTAGGTCATCGACTGCTGGGCGCTCATCCCCTCCACTATCGCCTTTATGTCAGGCGGCAGATTCTCAAAGATCGTCCCCACCCCTTGGTATGCCGTTTCCGGCATGCCGATGACGGACGGCACTAGTATCACGATGAGCGGGAGGACTACTGTGAAGACGAGCGGGACGATCAGTATCGGCGCCAGTACCTGCGAGTTGCGCCTGATCTCCATCCAATCCTTGCGGAAGACGAGCATCGCATTGGCGAGCGTCATCGCGAATCCCATCCATCTCCCTTTATCAGCCTCAGGTAAGCCTCCTCAAGGGAGGGCAGGAACGTGTTGACCGTGAGCACACGGGCTCCGGACTCCACGAGCGCCCTCACGACCAGCGGGGTGGCGGCGTTCAGGTCGTCCAGCTCGAATATGAGCCTGCCGTTCTCGGCAATCGCTCCTGCCGACACCCCAGCAACACTCGCCGCCGCCTCCACAAGCGCAGTCGACGGGTTCGCCACCATCACCTCCAGCTTTGCCTTCCCTGCCACCTCCGACCTGATCTCGTCGGGCGACCCTACGACGACCCTCCTCCCCATGTTGACCACCATCACCCTGCTACAGACCTTCTCCGCGTCCTCAAGCCTGTGGGTGCAGAGCATTATCGTGTGCCGCTCCTTCTGGCTCATCTCAGTTATGAGGTCGCGTATCAGCTTAGACGCCTCAGGGTCCAGTCCGGCGGTCGGCTCGTCCAGGAATATCACCGGCGGGTCGTGGACAAGCGCCCTTGCTATCGCCAGCTTCTGCTTCATCCCCTTCGAGAAGACCGCCGACTTCTCGCCCCTCCTGTCCCAGAGCTGGAAGAACTGTAGTAGCTCCTTCACGCGCCCGGAGACCTTCCTGTCGTCCGTCATGCCATACGCCCTTGCGAAGAACGTCAGGTTCTCCTCAGCCGTCAGCCTCTCGTAGAGGCTAGGGCTCTCGGTCAGGACGCCGACGGACCTCCGCACCGCGACTGGGTCCGCCCTTATGTCGTGCCCTGCCACCGCCGCGGTGCCCCCGGACGGGGAGATTATGCACGCCAGCATCCTCACGGTAGTCGTCTTCCCGGCGCCGTTCGGTCCAAGGAGCCCGTAGATCTCCCCCTCCTCGACATCGAAAGAGAGACCGCTGACGGCGTCTAGCCCTCCGAATGACTTCGACAGGCCGCTTACGCTGATGACCGGCACCGGTGCCACCAACAATTTAATTTATAACGAATTGGATGGCTGCGCTAATAAACCTTGATCCCATACGTCGGCGGCAGGAACTCCCGCCGTCGCTATTGTCCGACCACCCGCACGCCCTCGAACGCCATGTAAGGCGCCACTATCGAGAAAGCCGAAGCGCCGGACTCGATGCGCGCCCCCTTCGATACACACGAGACGCTCTTGAGCAGGTCGAAGACCTTGCCTGATACCATGCCGCCCTTGATCGGGCGCTTCACCTCGCCGCCCTCTATCAGGTACGCGTTCCTTATCTCGGAGCTGAAGCTCGACGAGAACGGGTCGGGGTTGAGCCAGCTGAACTGGTCTATCAGGACGCCCTCCCTCACGTCCTCGACCATCGAATCCAGGTCCGCCCTCCCCGGCTTGACGCTGAGGTTCGTCGTGGCGTTCCTTATCGGGGAAGAGTCCTTGTTGAGCGGGTTCAGCAGCACCCCGAGGGGCTTTATGCCGTTGCCGGTCGGCGCCTCGCCGAGCTCCATGGCGTAGTGCTGGTCGCAGATGCATCCCTTGAACACCCCGTCCTCTATGATCGATGTGCGGCTCTGTGGGACCCCCTCGTCGTCAAACGGCGATGACACGAGCCCGTAGTCGAGCAGGCCGTCGTCGGCGATCGAGACGCCCTCGGACGCCACAACTTCCCCATCCTTGAAGACCGACTGCCCCTTGAACTTCTGCTCGCCGGCGCAATGGAAACCGACGGTTGGCACAAGGGCATCGCAGAGGGTCTCCGGGTTCATTATGACCTGCAGCTTGCCGCTGGGCGCGCCCTTCGCGTCCAGGTTGTCGTACGCCAGCCTCTTCCACCTTGGCGCCTCCTCCTCTGGCTCTATCTCGCTCATCCTCCTCCGGTACTTCCTGGGCCAGAACTCGGCGGCCCTGGTCCCGTCCGAGACCTTCAGGGCGACCTCAAGGTAGAAGTATGTCTCCTCCTTCGAGACGTCGAGCCCCGAGCTGTTCTCTATGGAGGTCTCGGTGAGGTAGGTCCGGATCTTGCCGAATGTGGGCTTGATGGACCTGCCCGACCTCTCGCCCTCCTTGAGCTGGCCCAGAAGGGCGCTCGTGAACTCGCCTATCGCCTCAGCCGGGCCATCCTTTATTGCCGGGTCGACCGCCCTGACCCGTGGCAGTGGCTTCGGGGCGGGGAACTCGTACTTGATCCTCTGCATGTTGAGCCTGGATAGCGACTTCGCCCTCTTTATGCACCTCTCGAGCTTCGCCTCGCTCGAGCAGGACGACGCGCCTATGCCGACGAGCTCCCCATCCCTCGAGACGACCCTCACCGTGTAGCCTACATTCTGTATCGGCTCGCGC
>MAGU01000008.1 GCA_001717025.1 Candidatus Methanomethylicus oleisabuli
TTTGCGGAGGCCATTACACCTGCATATAAGGGCACGGCGGGGGTCATCATCCCAAAGCCGGTCGAGAAGATGGCAACAGCGATGAAGAATAATTTTGCAGAGTTCATCGATAGAGCCTCCCTGAAGGGATTTTCGGGCAAAATGAATGCCATAGCGTAATAGACGAATACGGTTGAATGTTATACAGGGCTTCGCAGCAAGTTGGATTTATCTCTTTGCCATTTAGATGCTTCAGAAGAGGGTGAAGGATACGATGCAGATGGCCAAGCAGATCGCAGCATGGTGGGTTGCATATACACTCATGTCAACTATCTTGGCTATTAGCAGCCCAACCACGAATGCAGTGAGGACGACTACAAAAGTGCTGGTCGACGCGATCAGGGAAAGGGTTGCAGCGCTTGGAAGTATCGAGAGCGGCGCCAATCCGCCAGGAAGGTTGCTGAGTGATGGAAACAGCATATTGCTCATGAACATAATGACGCCTGACAGGAACGCAGGGGTCGAGTATCCCAAGAAGGAGTATACACGCGTTGTGCTCTTTGTCTTCTGCTTCTCGATGACTACCCCATTGACGAATTGCGTGAGGCTTTCAAGAACCTGGGGGGTACCACCGCCGGTGTCGACGATCTCGCTCAATATGAAGAAGGTGTACCTGCAGAGCCAGCTCCGGACCATCATCGTCTCGGCGATTCTTCGAAGGGGCATATTCATCTCGAGGTGCTCTGCGACGCGCTTGAGGAGCGTGTCGAATGTCTTATTATATTGCCTCTGCTTGGGCAGGTTGATTAGAGTCTGGTTGATATCATATCCTATCTTCATCATCTCAGTTATGTCTCTTAGAAAGAATGGCAGCGCCTTCTCAACCTTGCCGACATCGCTCTGCTGTCGGATATACTCGGTACCAACTATTATAGTGAAGACTAGAAGAGTAGAGGCAAGCCAATATGTTTTTGACGGAATGAACATATATGCAGCGGCACCAAAGGCGGCGGATGCAACTAGAGCGACGAGCAGCGCCCGTCTCATATTGTACAGGTCGTAGAACCGCGGCTGAGATACGTGTACTGCAGCGACCAGAATCATACCCATCAGAGGAAGGACAAGGTATCCATAAATCTGCATCATCGCGAGGCTCATATTGCTTGAGAATGCAATCGACATAGCTATGAGCAACGACGGGAACATTAGAAATATGGAGATTGAGATCTCCCCAAGAGTGCTTGCAGACTCTGCGTACCTCTTCCATCGGCCGATTACCGATTCGAGCCCTTCCGAGACCTTCGAGTTTAGATAGACTACGGTGTCACCACCGCTCCTGAGAACAGAGGTGTAGCCTAAGAAGATCGTCTTTATGTTCTCATCAGGGTGGTCCCGCGCAATGTTCTCGATGGCGAGCAGCGGGTTATGCGAGAAGAATAGATAGTCCCTCTTCACTATGAGCGCCTCCCGCTTTATCTTTGGAAGGATCCGCCACTCGGCTAGTCTGTCAAGAGCGGTGTAGAGCGAGAGACCTGCAGCCTGCAACGCGGCGGCGTATACCATAAAGAACGGGAACTCGTTTGCAGTGTCGCTCTTTCTGTTGGATATCTTCACCTTTACCTCCATCAATGGAAGGATCACGACGATCATTGGGGCGAAGACAAGGATCAACGCAAGCGGATTTCGGAGGAGGACAAGAAGGACCAAACCGACGGGCATCACTGCTGCCATAACGATGAGGAAGACGGTACTGTAGAACTTGGAATAGACCGTCGGGTGCAGATAGATCATGGCCTTTGGAATGTCGTCTTTGACGGTCTTAGCCATGAAGTTCGAGATGTACTTGATAAGGGCATAATCGCCCATGAAGGATGAGACCTTTGACGCGTATTTGTGCCCCTGCTTCATTGGCGCCTCCTCATGGGGCTTCTTTTCGTTGTCCTCGCCCGCGGCCTGAACCGGATAGTACCTCTTGGATTGGTGTAAGTAGAGGCCCCCCCTTAAGATAATGACCATGGTGAGCGAGATGGAGGCCATCAGGACGACGACGGTCGCTATGATGATTGTGATTGAGGTGCCAAGCATCAGCTCGGCAATCAAGGTACAAAATGCAATAGAGATGGCGATTGCGCCGAGGATCGCCTGCATGTTTAGCTTTGACCCGCCCATCTAAGGCACCTTGCCAGAATAGTACCTCTTTATCTCATTGGAGACGGCTTCGTATTCTAGTATGCCTTTGCTTACCATGGCATCCACGAAGTCCCTTCGTCGACCTAGCTCGGCAGTAAGTTCGCCCCTGGTAAGCCCGATCGTCGCCCTCAGTTTCTCAAGCTTCATGCTCCTCTCTACGACCTCCGCCGGCTCCAATGGGTAATGCTTGTCGTCGGTAACGCGCCACTCGAATATCCTCTTGCTCTCGACGGATTGGGGACCGGTAACGCCGGTTATCTCGTTGGACTCGACTACCCTTCTCATCGGCTTCCTTCCAGGCAGCTTCAACATTCGGCTTATAATTACGCTGCTTATGAGGGGCAGAAAAGAGGGTGACGCGTTTATCGGTGCGGTCGTAAGGCGCATGACCATAGATTCAACCGAGTCACCGTGGAAGGTGCACCCGCCCCCGTGTCCCGTCGCCAGAGCCTGTATGAAGACATATGCCTCCTCGCCTCTTATCTCGCCCACAATTATGAACTGGGCACGCTCCCTGAGGGATAGCTTGACAAGGTCATAAAGCCGGATCTCGGTCTTCGACTCCGCGATTGAGTAGGTGTGTCTTGCAACCAGCGGTTTCCACCCCAAATGGGGCAGCCTGAGCTCAGGGGTGTCCTCTATCGTGACAACCTTCCAATGGGGCGGCAACAACGATGTTAGAGCGTTCAGGAGGGTGGTCTTGCCGCTTGCCATCTCGCCTATAACGAAAGCCGAGCCGCGGTTCTCCAGTATGAGCCACCAGTATGCCGCCATGAGCGAGGAGATGCTACCAAACTTGACTAGGTGGCAGAGTGTGAGAGGGTCCGCCCGGAACTTCCTTATTGTCAGGCTCGATCCAAATGGCGACACCTCGTTTGAAAAAGTCAGTGCGCATCTGTGGTGCTCAGGTAGAGATCCCTCAGAGATAGGGAAGGCCGTCGATATGTGACGCTTTGACTTATGAGCGAGCAGCATTATGCTTGATTCCAACGCCCTCTCGTCATCAAAGGCGATGTTTGTAGTCAGCCAATCGAAGTGAGAATAATCCCTGTGGAAGACCCAGACTGGACGCCCCACGCCTGCCATAGAGAAATCCTCAATCCTGCCATCGTCGATAAGTGGCGTGAAGATGCCATACCCCAATACGTCTCGCAAGATATAGTACCTGATCTTGTTCAGTTGTTCCGGGACGATTGCGAGCTTCAACTCGGTCGCGGCATGGTTCAGCCGCTCATCGATAATCCTCATTGGATCCTTCTCATCGCTGGGGGGGACCGTGTAGTATATTGCATTCATCAGGATGTTATATAATTCTAGGTCGGACTCGCCCATCGGAGGCTCCGTTATCCAGTAGTAGCCGTCACCATTGTGCTCGTATATGCCTACCTTGGCTGCGCCCACGGAGTACTCTTCCAGCAGCACCGCCTCGGGCGATAATGATGCTGAGTTAGAAACTGCTATATGCAATTGGAACGTTTTGCCAAGGTACTTCTTGTCGATGCCCTTTCTGCCAGTAGTTTTGCCATCAGTTGAGCCTTTGCCGAATCTAAACTTTAGCGCCATATTGCAAGCATCTCATCAATACGGGTTTGGCGGATAAATCTCGAGTCCCTGAATGACAATTATGAAACTATTCCCGCGCGATGAGACGAAGACGATAGTGCAGTTTGTTGCGGGAGTCACTATCATTCCAGGAATGCGGTAATTGACCTGCACCATGCCAGGATTAAGCGTGATCGGAAGCGCGGCCATGTTGGTAACTTCTATCGCGCCAGTCCCGGATTTGTTGTGGACGAGGATGTTGTTTAACGTGATGGTCTCGCTACCAATGTTCGTTATGTTGAGCTTCAGTTGCCCATCAATATCAGATGCGTGGGTGAATAGCAGTTCCTCATGCGACCGCTCCCTATCAACTGAGCTGAGGTAATCTGCGCTGCGCACATATCCGCCATACTCGATCGAGACAACAGCTATTATTGAGGTCAGCGCGACTATAGCTAAGACAAAGAGTATGGCACCAAGCACATTGGTTATTCCCTTGCTTTGGTGCCTCAGGGCATACTTGGAGCGTAGACAGGGCATAGCATCATAACCTGAACTGAGTGGATATCACGTTGTTCCTCTCTGTTATAATGGAGATCACGTGAACGGTGTTGACGGACACGGTCTGATTCAGCTTAAGAACCACCAACTCGCCGGTTCGCACCATGGAAGGCGAGTATTCCAAGGTGGAGGCGTCTAGGACTATTTTTACAATGGTCGCATTCCTTGCGCCATAATTGTAGACAGATACGTAGAGGTGGGCATCGCCCAGCCGGGTGTCATTCTGGAAGACATAGATGATGGATAGCCGCTCATAGTTCTGCTCGGAGCCCATGCGGAATATGCCGGTCAAGAGCCCCGTCTCTCCGGCAAAGTAGGTATTGAATGCCTGCACATATATTGCCATCGCGGCGAGGGTTATGGCGACGAGTGCAAGCGTCGCTACTACCTCAGATACGCCCCGTCGCGTCCGTCGCATCGAGATCATCTCATCGTTGTGTAGAGCGCCACCATAAGTGCATACGATGCGCTCTCGTAGTCGCTCACTCGAGAGCCGCCGCTGTGGCCCTGAGCATAGATCGGTGCGCCCCAATGGACGTAGTAGCCAGCACCCAGATAGAAGCTCATCGCTCCGGTCTGACTCACCCCGCCGGGGTTCATGTAGAACGTGAACTTGGTTTTCGGGGTATCTGAGGCGGGAAGTATTATGCCATAGTCGAACCAGAGGTTGTTTGGAAGCGCATTATTTCCAGTAACGCTAAGGAAATGGTTCAGACTGACACCATCATCTTCTGTAAGCAAGTTCTCATCAAGCAATTCGATCCCTCTGCCATGGGCTTTTATGCGACTGACGTTGAAGAACCACTCCGCACCTTCGTTGCCTATATCTACGGTGTTGGTTCCATTGGTAACTGATGAGAAGGGATAGCCGCCGAGGTGCAGCCAAGTCCAGCTATATGTGCTCACAACTTCGCTAAGCAGCCGTATGTAAGCCTCGGACGAAGCCTCGTCCTGCAACGCCCATGCTGGGGCTGGCACAGCGCCTCCAAAAGGATTCACGATTATTGCACCGAGCGGCGGGTTTGCCAGTAGCGATTCCCACTGGACCATGGTAGTGACCAAGATTGCGGGGCATCCGAGATTGTCAGCGGTATCGATGACCCCCTGAATCGTCTGGCTCGGATTTATCGCAGTATCGACTACGCACTCATTTCCCTCGACCGCCGTTCCGCCTATAACATCCAAGAACATCCCCCAGTTTCCATCTGGGCTGTCCCAGGTCAAAGTTACGCTTCCGGTCAGTGTGAAGCCACAAGACACATCGGCACCCTTCAACCAGAGCACGTCGTAGTTAGTCGTGTACATCTCGCCGTCCACGGTCTCGCCGTTGAACTCGAGATCATTCACCGTAATGGACATTGGACCCTTACCAGTGATGACGCCTCGAATGAAAAGGTCAGTTGAACCGGCATAGGGCGTGGTGGTTATGGTCGTGTTGCCAACGGTGTAGTAAAGCAGGTTCAGCGACTGTGAATAGGTTATGTTGAAACAGACAGGGACGCCATTCTGCCATGGGTAACTCGTTGAGTTGACATCGTCGCCACGTTTGTTAGACAAGTCGATCAGACTATCAGATTTGGACTTTGTTGCACCGGCGAACCAGAGCGTTGTCTCGGCTATAGCATTGAAGCATGTAACGCTGTCTATGTGTTCGGGCACAATTGAGCCGGATATCTCTTCGGTGAAGTTGCCAGTTATGCTATTGATAGCCAATAGATAGATTTTACCAGTTGAGACCTCAACCCCAGTGCATTCGACGGTGTATGCCATGTCAACGCCCCCCTCAATCTTGATTATGTAGGTCTTGCCAACGAAGAAGGCGCTTCCGCAAGAGCCAGATTCGCTGACAACTATCTCGCTCATTGCAGGTAGATGGACGTCGCGCATCTGCCATGCAATGACGCCGTCCTCTCCAATGATCGAGACCTGGAAGGTGAGGTCTGATTTGACGTTGCTTATCATGTGAAGGCTGAAGTATGCATACCCATAGTGCTTTGAAAGCAGAATATCGGTCACCGCCACGTCCTGAGGGGTAGGATTTGCCACTACCTTGGTCATTTCAGTATAGTAAATGCCGGATGCAGCAATAGATAGTGCCGCCATAAGCACTACGGCAACAATAGGGGTTATTCCATTTTTTGAGGTCATCTTCCGTTGCAAAATATGGTCACCTCATTCAGCAAGCCGTGTTGCGTGTCAAAGACTCGGATCTTATAGCTCGTGCCAACCATGAATGACGAGCCCTCAGAGGTACTCTCAAAGATGAAAGCTACCGTGTCTCCAGGCCCGAGCAATCTTGCTCCCCCTTGACAAGTATACTCGTTGAGAGACTTGTCTACGATTACGCAGTATGCGTTGAGATCGCCACTACCTATGTTCTTCACGTTAGCGGTCATCAGCACATATGCGCCCTGTTTCAGCAGATTGGCCTGAGATATTGAAGCAGCATAAGTGGGCTTGTTTATGGTCGCAGATACGATAGGGTACATCACAGCCACAGCGGCCAACACTATGATGCTCAGCATCATTGTGGCGATTATTGGAGATACACCAACACGTGACCTACGATACTGTACCCTCACTGCTCATAATCCCCAGAGAGATACGTCATCAAATCGCTTATATTAGTTACTATTATTGTAGTTCAGAAAAACAGTTGACCAAAAATACAGTTAAGCGAATGCTTGGCGACACTTGACGCCTACAGCCCTGCATCTCGATTCGAAAGCATCATAAAAATCTTTGAAGTCGAATCTTTTTATGCGATCCATCTCACTCTCACTGAATACAGTTAGCATACGATTCCGCAGCAGTGGCTTGACGTTCAGGCGATCATATAACACATCACTTCTAGTATCACATGCAAGACTTAATATAAAGTCGGTGTCGGCGGGACCGTCATTCGCCCCCGGTATTATGGGACCATAAAAGATCCAAGTCTTGACTCCGGCATCACTAAGTTCCTTCAGTGCTTTAGCTCGTTCTGCGATTCGTGACGCGCCAGGCTCGAACTTTGCCCTGAAGCATTCGTCGCCCGACGTGATGGTCATGCCAACCTCGACGCCTCCTCTCTGCATTATGTCGAGGTCCCTTACCACCAAAGCAGACTTTGTCTGAATGGAGATTGGGAAAGATGCACCCCTTAGGAGCGATATAGCCTGACGTGTAACCTGGAGGATGCGCTCCATAGGCTGGTACGGGTCAGTCACTGTGCTGACACCCACTACGCCGGGTCTCATGCGCCGAAGGTCATCATTCAGCTTGCGTGTGACCTCTTCCTTTACCGCCGCTGTCCTCCCCCAATTTGACGACATCGCAGGGTTGTGCATTATGTCAGGCACGTAGCAGTAGAGGCAACCGTGCGTACAGCCGCTGTAAGGGTTGAACGCGTAATCCAGACCAGGTAGGCGGCTCTTTGAGATTGCATATTTGCATGGAACGGTCGATATCGCCCACCGCATCATGGCTCATAACTCCTGAAATATTCAGTGATCCTCCTCTGCAGAAAAGCATCCCTGAGAAGCCCGCTCCTCTCAATCCAAGTCTTGATAGGGACCCTAAGATCTCCTTTGAGGCGCTGTAGGCATGAGCCAAGATCATCGAACTCTGCAGGCTTCTGGCGTAGCATGCTCCTGACGTTCTCCCTGACGAACCAGACGCCTAATGGCAGGGGAAACTCAGGTAGAATCTCTCTTACGACCAGTACTGTGGCCTGCCTTCGGATCCTCTGCAAGTACTCCGTCACTCCTAAGCGGGTCGAGAAGTAGCACCCCCCAATTTCAGGGTAGGTCCTACGCCCCTGCCACCCCTCGCTATCCCCCATGACCTCTGCTTGACCCCCCTCTTGGTTCCAGAAGGTCCCGGGGAACCAAGCCTCCATCCATTCGTAAGACCACATCTTCGGCATCAGGATGGCTGCGAAGGTGTTGTGCTGGTACTTATGAAGGAAGACCTGATACCTGTCAATGGTCTCGTAACCCTTCACCTCATCTATGAGCCGCTGAGAGAGAGTGCTATCGACTGCGGTGATGCTCCAACGCGTCGGTACCATCCTGCGATTCTTTTGTATTCCGAAAACGCCCATGCTGAAGGCCCTCTGTAGCCGAGATACATGGGTCCCTGAACGGTAAAGATCAAAGATTGCGTCCCCTGCCTTCAGGTCACGGTCATAGTATGCCTCCTCTATCCTGTGATCTACCTTCACCGAGGCGATGTCGAACTTCCTGAACGGCGCGGAAGGACCAAATGGCTGTGAATGGTCGTCGAGAGTTATTCTCTCCACCGGTCTCTTCAAGAACTCAATCTCGGTTTCGGCGGCGGATGTTCCCATCGAGAGCTCCTGAAGGGCGTCTATGGTCCGGTTGCCCCTCACGACAGCGTCGATGGGCATCTTTGTGCTGCCCCTAACCAATGAGTATCGGTAGCTTAGTATGCTGTCTACTCCGAGTCCAAGCCACTCCTCAGGCATATCCATAACCTCTGTGGCGCCGGAGATCGGCGGGACC
>MAGU01000072.1 GCA_001717025.1 Candidatus Methanomethylicus oleisabuli
GATCTTGACCCACGGTGAATTCCCAAACTCCTTCATCGCCACATTGATTCCGCCAACATTGACCACAGTCTGACCCCAAGAGGTATTGACGTATGTGTATACGAGTCCCTGACCCCAGACGCTCATGTCGCAGATCAGTACCTCCGGCTTTGTATCATCGGGGATCG
The DNA here is from genome assembly GCA_001717025.1 of Candidatus Methanomethylicus oleisabuli. Taxonomy (GTDB): domain Archaea; phylum Thermoproteota; class Methanomethylicia; order Methanomethylicales; family Methanomethylicaceae; genus Methanomethylicus; species Methanomethylicus oleisabuli. The sequence goes on from MAGU01000072.1 coordinate 168, forward strand.
AGGCAGCTATTGAAGTGACTTCAGAGTGCGTGGTTGACATGAACGAAGCGAGTTCCTGTGCCTTCTGCTCTGCCCCTAATGTCTTACCGATTAATACCGTTGCATTCAGCAGGTCTTGGAAGTCCGACGCAAAGAGGCATACGACCGAGACGTTCATGTTCTCAAGGCTTTGTACGATCTCGCCGGTTTTACCATACCCAAAATCCATTATCACAACGTCCGGGTCTAGAGCAACTACCGCTTCTAAGTTTATGCCCGCGAATATGCTACCCACGTTGGTCAAATTCCTAACACGGTCAGGGATGAACGCAGAAGAGGCCACGTCTTTACCGACGCCCACGATCTTATCCGTTGCCCCAATCGCGCATGCTATCTCCGTCCAATACGAATTGAGTATGATCGCGCGATCGACCGCCTCAGGAAGCCAAACCGTTCTCCCGCTCATATCCGTTATAGAAACAGCGCCGACCGCCCCCCCGCCAACATGCCCCGACGCGACATATGATACCGCAACAATGGATGCTGCTAATATTGCGAGTAGAGCCGTCGCTTGGACCTTTGTTAAGGCACGATTGTTCAATACGATCACCGCTCACAGAGAATCCACGAGCGCAAAACAATAAGTTTTGTGTTTCATATGTAACAAAAAATACCAAAAATGCTTGGCGCCTCGCTCTTGCCGCCCCCGTAGTCTTTCTTTCTTTACCGCATTACCTAAACCTCGACCCTATGACTTCTGAACGCGGGGTTCATTGCCTTCGTTTTAGAGAACGACTCAGCGTTAAGCGCGGACCCGCTCACGTTGATCAAGTGCTTCTTGGCTGCTAAAACCGCACCTCCAACCTCCTGCTCAGTAGGCGCCCTCAACCCTGCATCTGGGACCGGCATATATGCTGTTATATGAAACGGTATCCTTCCATCGATATCCGCGACGAACGCTGCTATGCCACCGACCTCCTTAATGGATACGATCCCTGGGATTAGGACCGTGCTGGCCTTCATCTTGATTCCGCGCTCATATGCGTCCTTGAAATTTGCCAGGACTGAACTGTTGGACATTCCAGTATACGCCCTGTGGACCGCGTCGTCCACCGCCTTTATGCTTACAGTTGCCTCATCTATGAAATCCGGTATGCGCTTGGAGCCGTTGCTGTGCCCGATGGCTGTTTTGGCCCCCAGCTCCTCGTGGGCGAACTCGGCTATTTTGATCAGATCAGCGTTAATCAGCGGCTCCCCGCCTATGAAATGAACCTTGGTTGCCCCAATCTTCCTCAACGCCTCTATGATCTGCTTTGCACCGATCTCCTTCTCCGACTCGGAGGGGCCTATGCCGGCATTCGGAACTTTATACGCACAGCCAATGCACCTGAAATTGCACCCCTTGTTGTAAAGGCAGACCCTCTCGTGCCCTTCATTCTCATTCATCGTAACCTTATAGAACGCCAATGCTATCCCTCTATGCGCGGCATCGCTCTGCAGTAAATATTATTAGACATATAAATAGTATTACTAAAACGTGGCGAATCTCGCGGTAATTTAAACGACCTACCACTTTGTGGCGCTACTAGTACTCCCCCACACGATCACCGATTGGCTAATGATCCCTTGATTAGCGACCAATAATTCGACGATAGCCCCGCCGCCTCAACTTTTTAATTAGTTTTTATACAATCAGTAAAGAACCTTCAATCCAATGCCATCTTGTAAGCGGCAGGAAAATCTTAATTAACCATCTCCTTTGGTAGGAATACTGCGCGCCTCAGTGGCTCAGCCTGGTAGAGCACCGCCTTGGTAAGATTGGCGAAAGCCTGCCTAAACAGGCGGTGGTCGCGGGTCCGAATCCCGCCTGAGGCTCCATTTTCGCGTGCCCATTCATAAAAGCACTATCCACCACCGGCGATAAAATCAGGTTTATATAATTCTTGATGCTGTTTCTCTTTCAAGTGGGGCTGTGGTCTAGCACGGTATGACGGCAAGGCGCCGGTTATTCCGCCGCCTCGTTAAGGGCTCCAGAGGTCTCTAGTTAGACAATATGACCGCACCGGGATGATTGTCTTCTGGAGCGGCTAGAGCGGGGAAACCCGCATGTCGTGGGTTCAAGTCCCACCAGCCCCACTTTCAAAAATGTGATACGCGTGGGCGGCACCAAAAAACGTTGATGGAAAAGCCACGCTCTAACGAGACGGGCTCTCCCCAAAGTCTTTGAAGTAATCATTCATTATCTTGGACATGTAGTCTGTTAACGTTTTAGAGGCAGTCCTGTCGGCGGTCAGCCCTGTACCATTCAGCTTGAACTCGTGGTCGCACCGAGGGCACCTGACCGCATCACAGCCAGTTACGGAATATCTGCAGCCCTGGCATGCGGATGCACGGGCATACATTAGGTTGAATTCGAAGCCACACCTCGGACACCTGATCGGCCTTCTAGTCTTTATCAGGTCGTCGCTCACACCGGCATTATGCATGCAGGGAGTTGTATGCAACGCAAAAACACCCTCAATTAACAATAAAAAAAGGGATTATTATGGTTATCCATCCATGACGCCCATTCGTCGTCATTGCGAACGCCCTAGAGTTGGCTATTGCAGGCTGGTCGCATTTACAAATTGAAACGGCAGGCAGTGTCATTAAATCAGGTCTGATGTAAAAATCAATTAAAAAAAGAACAGAAAGGTACGCTAGTACCTCCCATATTCCCTTGCTGCCTTGACCATCGCATAGACATTCATCGGTGGTGCCCTCGGAGGGAGCTCGCATGCTGCTGTAACCATATAGCCCTTAGGGGCATTCTTCCCCATCTCAATATTCCTCTTGCACAAGTCATAGACCTCTTCGTAGGGCTTCAGCAGTAGCGATGTTGTGTTTACATTGCCAAGTATGATGTTCTTGTTTCCAAATCTTTCAATCGACTTGCTCAAAGGCACCGTGTCGTCGAAGTGCATCAAACCCGGTTCACCCATTGGAACTTGATCCACATGCCCTGCATTTATATTGGGGTTATGGTTTCCGCACCAGTGCGTAAACCACATCGGCAATCCCAGATCAAGCCCTTTCTGGTGCAGCTTAATCACTCTAGGGAGCGGGAACTTGCCAAAGAATTCCGGCGAGACCAAGACATTAGAGTCTATGGGGCACGTGTCAAATGGAAGCCACGTCTCATTGCCCACCTCATTCACTAAATATTCCATCACACGATTTCCATATTCCATGGTCATATCAAGAGATTTATTTACTAGGTCTGGCGCCTTGTAAAGCCAAAGCAAGAATTTGTCTAGCTGCACTACCCCCCGGGCGGTGCTCGAGATCCACCCCCCATGTATCCAAACCATGGTGGGCAACTGTTTGTAGCTAATTGCCAACTTTAATCCATCAAGCAATGCGTGCATCGAGGGAACCTTGCTCGGATCGGGCACCTGCATTTTATCCATGTCCTCTGGAGTCTGAACCAATGCTCTTTTACAGGCTATTGATCCCTGCGTCGGTCGATAGGGGTATTCTATCTCTCCTCCCCAGTCGGCGCAGTAATATCCGGGGTTCATCAACATTGTTGGCTGATCCCACCCGTAGAGCTCCCTCGCCAACATCTGGCATTTCACATTTACATCCAGCTTTGAATAAAAATCGCCCAAGTTTGGATGACCCATTACATGGGCACAGTGGCCAAGGGCAAATGGCAAGACCGGGACTCTGTCTACCTTTTCGCCCCTGATCATTGCATTGAACCGCACCATGGGATCCATTTCTTTAAGCCAATAAGAACCCATTAGTTGGCACCTCTTTTATCATGCATTATTTTGTCGCACACCCTTACCGCTTCGGGCGCATTGGTACCATAGCCGTCCGCACCGATCTTCTCGGCAAATTCTTTTGTAACTGGGCCGCCACCTATTATCACACTAATGCCCTCCCTTACCCTGGATTGGGCAAATAGACGCATCAGTTCAGGCATGCCCATCATTGACGTCGTCATCAACGCAGATAAGCCAACTATGTCCGGTCTCTCTGCAATTATTGTATCGACGAACTTGATTCCCTGTACATCTTTACCCAAATCAATGACTGTATAGCCCGCCACTTCAAGCAAGATTTTTACTATGTTCTTGCCAATGTCGTGAACGTCCCCTTCCACTACTCCAAGCACCACCTTCCCAGGCACTTTGGACTTGTCGACCTTTACGTAGGGCTTGAGTATCTCTATGGCTTGATTCATGGCATCTGCGGAGAGGAGTATTTCAGGCACGAACACCTCGCCCTTATCGTACCTCTCGCTCATCACTTCCATTCCTCTGGCGCACCCCTCCATGAGCGCTTTATATGGATTGACTCCCATCTCTAGAACCACACGCGCAAATTTTGCACAGGCATCCCCATCGCCAGCAACGACTGCCTTGGTTAGACTATCCAAAATTTCTTTCTCTGAATATTCCATAGGTTGCCACTGATGCGATTATTGGTCTTATATGCTAAAAAGTTTATTGTCATTTGAAAAAATATGTTTTGTGGAGAACCTGGATTTTAACATTTCAAAAAGCTTTATCACATATTTGCAAACTTTGATGATAAACTTATACACAATAGCGCGCCTCACTAATCTAGAACTAACCTCTAGAGATTGGCGCAATGGATGGCGGGAGAGGACAGCGCGAATTTTAATCATCGCCTCCTATCAGTCCATTGACGGGAGGCACTAACTTACGGATGCAATACCGTTGGATTGGAATGGCTTTCGATGTTCGACCATGCGTCCATTTTTGCGATTATCTAAACTGATGTATATGCTTGAAGTAAGCCAACTTAGGTTAACATTTCTACTATCGAATGCAAAATATTTCTGAGAAATATTTATAAAAACTATTAATATAAACGATAATATGCAATTACCCCCATCATTCAAGGTTGGAAAAAAGAAATAATCTTCATAATAGTAGCAATACTTGCGCTCGCAATTGCATTAATAAAGCCAATTTAAGGGATCCAGCCCCTTACTACCTACACCTTATCCCCATTCATTGTTGTTATCGTGGCGTGCATCTTCAAACCTTTCCAAATTCCTTGGTCCATGCCCGGTCTATTTTTCTTAGCAATGCTGGTCTTAATAGGCGTTCCTTACAGCCAAGCAGCAAGTGGCTTTGTGGCCTCATCTTTTTGGGTTCTACTGGCCGGTCTATACTTTGGCTACGTTTTAAATAAGACTGGATTAGGAAAACGACTTGCATTCTATATGCTAAAGCTTTTCCCTCCAACTTACTATGGTCTTGCAATTGGGGCTACTGTAATCGTCCTTCTCTTTTCATTGTTAACACCATCCGTAACCGTAAGGGTTGCTATAATCGGGCCAATCGTACTTGGTCTTATTGAATGCGCAGGCATAAAAAAGAAAAGTAGTGCCTCAGCGGGAATATTGCTTATCGCATTTGTGATGAGCTTAACAATTGGTGAAGGATGGTACACTGGCGCTCTTGCCGGTCCTATTACCTTTGGAATGGCACCTGCAGTAGCACAACCTTTCATTACTCCTGCAAAATACGCCTCAATATTTCTCGTTCCTATGGAGATCTTTCTTCTCTGTAATGTTATTGATAGTTTTTTTATTGCTGTTCAAACCAAAACAAAAATTCCAATGTTCTCGTGAAACCATAAAAGAGGAGTATGCAAAATTAGGCAAGTGGTCTGCCACTCAAAAATCACATTAATAATACTTATTGGATCGTTAATTGGCTGGGTTTTACCAACCGTAGGCATCGCTAACATAGACTCTGGCGCAGTAGCAATGATCGGTTTGTTTGCTATGTTCGTGGCTCAGATCATGGAGACTAAAGAAATCGCTATTGGAATGAACTGGGACTTGGTGTTATGGATCGGGATTCTTTTAGGATCTTCAGGGACATTCAGTTACACAAAACTAAGCGACTGGATCGCAGGAATGTTGGGCAGCGTCTTCTACCCCTTAGCAGGCAATGTGACAATACTTATGCTGGCATTGACTGGTTTTCTTATCATCTTTAGATTTGTCGACGTCGCTATCGGTCTTCCAACACTTGCTATAATCAACACTCTTGTGCCAACTTTCATTACAATGGGGATGAGTCCTGTGTGTATCTATCTCGTAACTACCGTAGCAGGCATGAACCTCTTCGTCTTGCCTTACACCTCAATGTTCTTACAAGCGGCAGATGCCGTAACAAAAGGCGAGCCACTCACACAAAAAGAAAGCATCAAAGCAGGTATAATATACGCAATAATGACTGTCGTCATGGTAGTTATTGCATCATACTACTTCCAAGCAACAGGTCTAGCGTTTACAAACCCATAATTTCCTTCTTTTTTATTAATAATCGCATAAAAACAAGCTGTCATCTTGTTTTATTCTTGGGTCACCATTTCAATAATTTGAGAAACGATTGCTAGCAGTCGCCAGCTTTATGTTTTACCCATCCGTTCATCTATTTATCATCTGAAATGCATAATGCGCATTTGCGCAGACATGGCAAAGCACTCAAAAAAAAGATTTAAGGAGTATGCCCCCTCTAATAGCGTGGTTATATCTATTGACACCAAAGGATAGGGTTCTGTCCGCACTGAGAGGCGAGAGAGTAGATCGGGTTCCAGTCTCCGCCGTGACGCAGGTCGGGACCGTGGAAGCAATGGCGAAGACGCAAGCCTTCTGGCCTGATGCACACAGCGACCCTGAGAAGATGGCGGCGCTGGGAGTCTCATTGTACCGGCTAGCCGGCCTCGAGGCGGCGAGGATACCTTTCTGCCTCACAGTCCAGGCAGAAGCGATGGGGTGCCCCGTCGATATGGGGAAGGGGGACAGGCCACCCACGGTCGTGGCGCACTCCCAGGCGCAGATTGACCAGGTGGCGCTTCCACCAGGCTACCTTGACAGGGGCAGGATCCCCATGGTCATCAGGGCAACGGAGCTTTTGAGGAGCCGGTATCCGGACCTGCCGGTGATGGTCGGGATGGAGGGGCCCTTCACCCTGGCTGGGCACTTGGTAGGGATAGAGCGGCTCATGCTTATGACCATAAGGCAGCGGGAAACGGTCATGAACGTGGTTGACATCTGCACCAAGGCGAGTGTTGAGTACGCGAGGGCACTCATCGACGCGGGCGCCGATGTTATCGTGCCATGCGACCCGAGCGCATCGCCGGAGCTCATGAGCCCTAAGGACTTCTCAAGCATGGTAAAGCCGAAGCTTCAGGAGCTGGCTCAGGCGATATCGAAGAGGGGGGGCATAGGCGTCCTGCACATCTGCGGCAGGGTCCAGAGGATAATGAAAGACATGGCAGAGACCGGCTTCGATTCGCTGAGCATAGAGGAGAAGGTCGATCTGTCCGCAGCCAAGGCGCTCATAGGGCCAAAGCCGACCCTAGTAGGTAACGTCTCCGCGGCGAACACCCTCTTCTTAGGCAGACCTGAGCAGGTGAGAGAGGAGGCGAAGAAGGCACTGGCAGCCGGGGTAGACGTCCTCGCCCCCGGATGCGGCATTGCGCCCCGGACACCGCTCGAGAACATAAGGGCGCTTGTTGGGACTTCGACTTGATTTAGACACCTTTATCTTTGAGGATTGGTGCAGAGCGCCCCAAAAATTGGGGCCAGTTCTGTTTTTGATCAAGCATCGCATTAAACTATCGTCGAAGCCTGAGTTCTGGTTTTCAAAGCGGGGTAGCGTGCTTGACTATAGGTTCGGCTCGTTACACAATAGCAGAAATGACTAACTTCAGCATCAGCTTATAAAGAGCGCAAACGCCGTAGTAACATACAACGAGGCGAACGCGATGGTTGGCGTGAAAGAATCCTTGGACAGGGGCATACCGCCGGGTGAAATCGCGACCAAAGGTCTCTATGCATCAGAACCGTCGGTGAGCGTTATGGACAAGGCAAGGTAGCCATTCCCTTTCTCATGCTTGCTGCGAAGATAATGGAAAGCAATTAAAGAAGCTCCCTGAACCCTGCCCCCGTCCTCCAAACGAATACGGCCCAAGGCGTTGAGAAAGAATGCGCTACGCTCCTCTCAGAAGGCGTCAGCGTATTGGCGCCGGGACGCATGATCTCTTCCTACACGCCGACCGCCAACATAACCGCAACGGTCAAAGCAAGGGACAAATACTTTAGGCACAGTAGTTAGCTGGGGGAGAATCGGCATGTCTTCATCAGACATTGCATTCATGCAAAACAAGTACGGCATCATAGGTAGAGCCGCTGAGCTGCAGCAGGCTCTTTACGCGATAAATGCCAAGAAAAACGTCCTCATTGATGGGACTGTCGGCGTTGGGAAGACCGTCATCGCTGTGGCGCTCGCCAGCCACTTCGGGCGCAACATCTATCGCGTCGATGGGGATGAACGCTACACTGAGCAGAAGATGGTCGGCTGGTTCGACCCGCCTCACGTGATGGCGAAGGGATACTCCAACGAAGCTTTCATCGAGGGCCCGTTGATAAGAGCCATGCGCGAAGGCGCGTTTCTATTCATAAACGAGCTCAACCGGATGCCGGAAGGCACACAGAACGTCCTACTACCTGCGATGGATGAGCGCAAGGTTGTCACCCCGCGTATCGGAACTGTTGAAGCGAAGGAAGGTTTCACGATAATCGCCACCCAGAATCCTGAGGAATACATCGGCACGAGCCGCCTGAGCGAGGCGCTCAAGGACCGGTTTGTATGGATAAGGCTCGATTACCAGTCGGAGGACGAAGAGGCGGCGATAGTAAAGAAGGAGACCCGCTCTAACGATGAGGTTCTCGTCAAAATCGCCGTAAAGATAGGGCGGAAGACTCGGCAGGATTCCGAGATAAGGAGGGGGGCGTCAGTGCGAGGTGCCATAGACCTTGTAGCCGTAGTGCAGCAGGCTAGCGCCAAGCCAATCACCGAATTGGCACCCGCAGAGGCTGAGCGGCTCCTCAAAATGGCTGCCATAATGGCACTATCTTCGAAGGTAGAGCTTAGGGAAGGCTCTCACGAAAAGCTCGTAGAGACGCTATCTAAGGTCGTCGAAGCCGTCTTGAAGGAGCTTCGGTTAAATGCCCCTGTCACGCAAGAGGCAAAGGAGCACTCTGAAAATTTTTGAAGAGCCTCCCTCTAGCGAGGGAGGGGTTGAGCAAGGGCGACTTCCAGTTCATGCGCACGATTGCAAAGGAGAACCCAATAACCCTCGCTGAGCTACTGCAGGACCCTTCAATCTTCAAAGAAATAATCAAGGCAACCGAAGCCACGAACATGAAATGGTCTGCTGCCCAATTCCTTCACGGTGTGCAGAAGGACCTGACAGAAGAGCAGAAACGGATTGCGCGGGGCGTCCTTATACGCCTCCTGATGCAGCTCGCAAGCCGCATCTCTGCCCGGGGAATAAGGTCAACGGAGCGCGTCCTCACGACATTCCAGCCAGGCTTGGAAGAGATGGAGATCGAGGAAACCCTCGACAATGTCATTGGAAAGAAGTGCCCTGACTACGACGATATCATAATGGTCGACAAACGACCAAAACGGCGCGGCGTCGTCCTAATGCTCGATGTAAGCAACTCAATGCAGCGCGAGAAGATCCTGATCGCAACCCTCGCTATCGGCGTGCTCGCTTACAGGCTGAGGGGGGAGCACTATGCGGTCATCACATTCAACAACGAAGTAGAGATCATCAAACCGATAGAAAAAGAGATGCCTATAGAGGCGCTCCTAGACCGGATGCTTGAGATCCAGCCAAATGGGATAACCAACATCAAGCTCGCCCTAGAGAATGGACTCGAACAGCTCTCAAAACAGGTCGTTCACGAGAAGATTGGAATAATCGCAACTGACGGATGGGCAACAACAGGCGGCGACCCGATTGAGACAGCAAAGAACTACGCGAGGCTTCACGTGATACAGGTCCCCATGGGCATAGGCGGTGGGGACGACAATACCTGCATAGCGATGGCGAATGTATCAAAGGGCAAGCGAATATACGTGAAGCACTTCATGGAACTGCCCCGGGCCGTCCTTGAGATACTGAGGTGATGCCTTCATGGCAACCGAACCACCTCATCAAAAAGCTGACCGATGCTGTAATCAGTTGCAACAGGAATGCAATAATTGAAGCCGCGAGAGAAGCCCTCCGAGCTAGCGTTGACTCGCTAGACCTGTAGAGAACGACCTTATGAGTAGAGTTTCAGAGATCGAGCAACGCTATTCCCAACGCCCGCTGGACTTGCCGCATGTCGTAGCCGCTGAGTATGCTGTCCAAGCGGCCCGCGCCTTCTTGATCCCTTCCATTCTATCAGAGCAACGCCCCCCCATCAAGGCGTCGCGGCAACATTGTAGCCGACGGCAACCCACCACTCGCAGCAGCAATCAAGGAAGCATGCATCTTGGTTGCTCCTATCCCTGTGTCGTCCGGTCAGAGCCTGTTGCCGCACTTTGGGCAGTAGTCAGCATCGGCGATTCCCTTCTCGCCGCACTTCGGGCAGTTGGAGCGCGCCTTCGGCGCCTCCTTCACCTTAGTGACCATCTGATCGAACTCCTTAGCGATCTGCGAGAACGCCTTCTCCATCTCCTTCCCTGCTGCCGTAAATGCATCCCTGATCTCCTCTGACGGGATCCTGACGCCAGCCGCCTTGCCTGCAGCCGTCCTCACGCCGCACCTAGGGCAGTAGTTGTAGTCAGCAGCCAGTTCCTTTCCACACTTTGTGCAGAATGCCAAAAGCCTCACCGTGTAAGAATCGCAGTCGCCCCATTTATTGCTGACCCCTGCATGGGGCTTCAGATTGTGTTATTAATCCTATCGGACAGATATAATGGGGAGGGATTCCAATGCCAGCCAGATCTGGCGACGTTTATCCGAAGTTCAGGGCTGTAGCGGTGCAGGCTGCGCCCGTTTTCCTTGACCGTGATGCCACTATAAATAAGCTGGACGAACTCGTCGGGAAGGCAAAGGAGAAGGGTGCCGACATCGTGGTGTTCGGGGAGGCATTCATTCCTGCCTTCCCCGTATGGAACATGGTCTATGCCCCAGTCGACCAGCACGAGTTCTTCAGGAGGCTCTTTGAGAACTCCGTGGAGATACCCGGGCCGCACCTCAAGATGATCGGGGACATCGCGTGTCGGCACGGCGTCTTCCTATCCGTGGGCATCAACGAGAAGGGGCCCATAAGCATGGGTGCCATTTGGAACACCAACCTCCTCTTCGACCGGGAGGGGAAGCTCCTCAGCAAGCATCGGAAGCTCGTGCCGACCTGGGCCGAGAAGCTCACATGGGCGAGTGGGGACGGCTCATCGCTCCGCGTAGTGCAGACCGAGATAGGCAGGATAGGCGCGCTGAATTGCGGCGAGAACACGAACCCGCTCGCCCGATTCACGCTGCTAGCTCAGGGGGAGCAGGTCCACATAGCGACCTACCCGCCGGCATGGCCATTCAAGCGGATCGGTCTAGCGGGGAACTATAACCTGACCGAGGCAATACGGATCCGGTCCGCTGCGCACTCCTTCGAGGGCAAGGTATTCAACATCGTCGCATCTTGCATCTTCGACGCTGACGCAATAGACCAGGTCTCGAGGGGCAACCCCGACATAAAGGAGTTCCTTGAGCGCTCACCGCCGCCCGCATCGTTCATACTAGGGCCCACGGGCGAAACGATCTCCGAGCCCTTGATTGGGAAGGAGGGCATGGTCGTTGCAGATATAGACATCGCGCAATGCATAGAGCAGAAGCAGGCGCAAGACATCGTTGGCTATTACAACCGTTTTGACATATTCCGCCTTGAGGTGGACTTCACGCCGAACCTGCCCATCTGGCCAAAGGGGCTCAGCGAAGAGGCGCCGCCGGAAGATAAGGGCGAATGCGGCGCGACAAGCGCAAGGGGCGACCTCACAGCCACACACGAAAAAAAATAGAGGCAATGGCTCGTCTGCTTGCTTTAATGAGAGAATTCCGCTCAAGGCGGCGGCGTGGCACCTCGAGCCCTCCGGGGCGCCCATCCGCCTTTGTAGCCCGGCGCGCGCGGCGTCAGCGTACGAGTTACCGCCTCCACATGCCTCGAATGGAACTCCGCCGGTCATCGGAAGAACGTAAATCCGCCACGGTAATCTTCACAATTATAATGTTTGCAGCGGGGCGCCCCCTCCATAAAGTGGCGCACAAAATGCATGCAGGTGCCCTTTAGAACTAATTCATCATTAACAAAGAGATTATAAGCTGAGCAGTCTATAATAATAGTGGTGATTGGCTATGCCTCTAGCGTTTGTACTCGTGAATGTTGAGGCCGGGACTGACAGGGAGGTCCTTGCGAACCTGAAGAAGGTCCCAGAGGTCAAGGCTGCATATATGGTCTATGGCGTGTACGACATAGTGGTGATGATCGAGGCCGATACACTCGAGCGCCTCCGCGAGATGGTGACCAAGAAGATCCGCCAACTGGACAAGGTACGCTCAACCATGACTATGATCGTAATGGAAAACTGAACACGGCTGAGCATAAACTATAAAAACCTCCTGCTTTTTCTTATAATTCGGTGCGCCGGCCATAGTTGGTGGGAACCACCCGTTCCCATTCCGAACACGGCAGTTAAACCACCATACGTCTGTGGCTGTACTGGACGCCGAGAGGGTCCGGGAACCCGCGGAAGCTGGCGGCCACTTCATTTATCTCCAAAATAAATATATCTGAGCCGTTGATTCTCTAACAAGTTAACCTGTTTTGATGTGGTGCAACGATGTGGTTACCATAACCCAGCTGTTCGATTCCGGAGGAGACGCCACCTCCATGATCTTCAACGTTATTTGGATGATCGTATTCTTCGTGTTCATACTATTCTTCAACCAGCGTATGCAGATCATGACATACCAGAGGAACGTGGAGAAGGCTGTTAACAGGTTGCAAGTGATGTCTGACAAGAGCCGCGAGGACATATTCAAAACGGTAAAGCCGTTCACCGCCGACAATGCTGACATAAGGACAAGCGTGAACAACTACTTGGAATTCTTCACCATTGAGCCGGTATCGCTTGACCCATTCGGGGTCCTAGGGAGGCTAGAGCACATATTGGACGTCAGGAGGGAGCGGTCCATGCTATTCGTATCGCAGATCGCTCCGAAGGCCGACAGGCACCAGAAGGCAAACATAGAGGATGTCATCGAGTCTGCGACCGCGGTCAACTACATCTACAAGGTTGTAAGGCACTATCTGCTGCTCGGCAAGAAGACCAAGAGCCTCATGATATTCGTCCAGCTCGACATGCAGCTTCCCATGATCATGAAGCAGGCGGATGCGTATTACGCTGCCCAGAAGACCTTCGCGGCTGCGAAGCCTATAGGCGACGGCTTGGGGCCGCTCGTGGCCGCCAAGTTCATGGTAGGGTCGCAGAAGGAGCCTATCGCAGAGGAGGTCGTCTACTCCCAGGTCGACGTCTTGGGTCGCAAGTTGTATGTCCTGAAGGCTGAGGGACCGGGGGGCGTCGTAGGCAAGCCAGGCGAGGGCGTGAAGCAGCTCATCGAGAGGCTAGGCGGCAAGGTCAGCCGCGTCATAATGATCGATGCAGGTCTGAAGCTCGAAGGCGAGAAGACTGGCGAGGTCGTCGACGGCGTCGGCGCGGCGATAGGCGACCCGGGTCCAGAGAAGTTCAAGATTGAAGATGCCTGCGTGAAGTACAAAATACCGCTCGATGCGATAATCTGCAAGATGAGCCTCGAGGATGCGCTCACGACTATCAAGAAGGAGATCGTCGAGTCCTCGGATATCGTCTACGAGAGGGTCATGCAAGCGATAAAAGAACGCACCAAGGAAGGCGACGCCATCATAGTTGCCGGCATAGGCAACACCATGGCGGTAGGTCAGTGAGGTGTCCAAAATGCCAATCAACTTTCCAACCCGTGCCTCTACTCCTGAAACGCCAAAATCTGAAAGCAAGCCGAAGCAACCAAAATATGCGGCGCTTTCAGTACTCTTTGCGGTCGGCGCAATCGCGCTCTTCCTAGTCGCCTCCCTAATCGATTCGGTCCAAGATTACTCGATGTACATCCTTGTTGTAGGCGCATTGTTGCTGGTCGCCTCGTGGGGCATATACTTCTTCGCCGGAAAACCATCCTCGAAGGAGATGCCCGAGGAGAAGGAGAAAGAGAAGGAGAATGTCATAACCGTCATAGGGTGCAGGGGTTGCGACAGGCGCGAGGAGCGCGCCTTCGAGACCGGTGACTATATGTTCAAGGAGCTCGGTCCATGCGCGAAGTGCTCCGGCGTCTCGTTCATAAGGGCGATATACCTGGTTCCGACAAAGAAGGAATGAAACGCTGAATAAGGCTCTGAACAAAGATGAAGCGGCTCTCGCTAGCTGCCCTCGGGGGCACCTTCGACCATCTTCACAAGGGGCATAAGAAGTTGTTGCAGACCGCCTTCAGCGTGGGCGAGCGCGTCGTTGTCGGGATCACATCAGACGCCTTCGTCGCGAAGGTTGGCAAGACCGGGATACAGCCGTTGCAGCAAAGGGTTGACGTAATGAAGTCCTACTTAGCCACGAAGGGGCTACTGGATCGAGCCTCATTCTACATCCTCGAGGACCCATATGGTCCTGTCGTGAATGACCCGTCCTTTGGGGTCCTTGTCGTGAGCGAGGGGACCGTAAAGGGGGGGCACTCGGCGAACGCCATCCGGGTTCAGAGGGGCATGCGCCCGATGAAGATCAAGGTCGTAAAGTTCGTGTTGGCAGATGATGGATTGCCGATATCGTCTACACGAATCAGAAATAGAGAAATAGATGAGAACGGCAAACTCTTAATTCACAGCCGGTGAAGGTTGTTACCGTAAGTGATCGCAAAGTCTCAGAGGAGAGCCAGCCATGTCATTAAGCCAGTCAGAAGCGTCGCTGTTGGAGTGCCTCGAGCGGCTGGGCGGCAGGGCAGACGCGGCCACGCTCGCCAGCAAGCTGGGGCTACCGGAGAGCTCGATCTTCCCGCTCTCGAGCCTGCTGTCGGCAAAGGGATACGTTACACTCACCGAGGAGGTAGCCGAGCGATTCCGCCTGACTGAGGAGGGAGAGCGATGCGCTGAGGAGGGGCTGCCTGAGGTTCGCGTCATGAGGATTCTCGAGTCACGGGGCGGTTCGGCTCCCTTAGCCGACGTGACCGCTGCGCTCAGTCCAGACGAGGTCTCTGCAGCACTGGGTTGGGGCAGAAAGACCGGCGCCTTCGCGATCGAGAGGAGGGGCGCCGAACATATCCTGGCCCTCAAGGCTGCCAAGCCGTCCGAACTCGACGTTGCCCTCAGGCGAATGAAGGAAGGTGGCGACGTCTCCCGCCTCAGCGGCGAAGACCAGGCGCTTGCGATCCAGCTCAAGGCAAGGGGCCTTCTGGAGACGAAGGAGGTCAAGAGGCTCACACTCACAGCGGTGCCGGGCAAGCGTGCTACCGCGGTGTCACTCAACGTTCTGTCGTCCGATATAATCAAGAGCGGCAGGTGGAAGGAGGTGACGCTCCGCCCATACGACGTCAGCGCCTCCCCGCCGTCGTTGAAGATTGGAAAGAGGCACCCATACGTCGCATTCTTAGAGGAGACCAAGGAGATACTCTATGCAATGGGGCTGTCTCTTATACACATCTC
>MAGU01000073.1 GCA_001717025.1 Candidatus Methanomethylicus oleisabuli
AATAAATTATTTATATTTAATTAAGGTACTTGGAATGTAATCTGTGTTGTGTCAGTGCATACAATCCTTATTGTATTGCCATGAGATACAGGACTTATGAAAAGCTCTGTTACATTTTTAGCGATTAATTCTTGAGGAAGGTCAGTATGAGTGAAATAAGAATTAGTGTTTATCCTAGTGCCATTTACATATATGTCTGATATAGTCACGTTTGAGCCAGAGTTTCTAATGTATATAGTTAGATTTCCATTAGCTAAATTTTGATCATCGATGGACAACACTCCCTTAGGAGTCGTTGTGCCTCCCGGCGACATGAAGCCCATCACGAATGTATAGGTCACGGCTGCGGCGGCGACGGCGATGACGATTAGCAGAAGCGTGGCGATGATTGGCGATACACCCTTCCGGTTCAGTTTCAAGGTTTTCATAATGTTTCCCCCTTTGCCTTATAAGTTAAGAGCGACCGGAGAGATATATAAAAATATCTATAGTAATTACAAAAATACAGATTTAACTGTTAAACAAACATGAATTTTGCTCAACAGCATGTGATCAAATGGGGGATAAGCCATGAAGGGGGGTTATGCGCTGGTTCTGGACTTGGAAGGGCGCCTCTCTGTGGCGGTAGGCGGCAGGGCGTTCCGGCTGGAGGCGGGCAAGTACGCCTACGCTGGCTCCGCGCTCGGCCCCGGCGGCGTCGAGGCGCGCACGGGCAGGCACCTGAGGCGCTTCGCGCGCGACACCTCCGGCACTGCTGCCCCGGTCATGCACTGGCACGTCGACTACCTCCGCCCGGCCATGTCGCTGATATCGGTCGTGGCGGCGGGGTCCGATGCGAGGGTCGAGTGCATGCTTACCCGGGCTCTGAAGGCGGCGGGGGCGCAGGTCGTCGAGGGCTTCGGGGCGACTGACTGCCGGGAGGGCTGCGGCGGCCACCTGCTGCGCCTGGGTGGCATGAGCGGCAGGGGCGCCACCGGCTCGGTCTGCGGCGCCTTCCGGCGGATCGGCCTCCAGCCGGTCGTCATCTACCCGCCCTGCGCTACAGGATGAGCGCGAGCAGCCCGAAGATCAGGTCTGCGCCTAGCGCCGCGATGGCGAACCCCACGAGCAGGAAGAGGATCATCGGGATCGCCGGCGTCACCCACACGTATTCCTTGGCGTCGTCGATGTCCTTCGCCTCGTCCTCGTCGCTCACCCTCGAGAAGAGCCTAAGCCCCGCCGGACCGCCCTCGTGGCGGACCTCTATCGGGTTGAAGTGGACCTGCCTTGCCGTCCTCGGCCTGACCTTTATCGCGGTGAAGAGCGCCCCGATTCGGGCCGGCAAGCCGGCGCGCACCCCCCCGAAGAGCGCCCTCCCGCGCGAGAGCCGCCACGCGACGTTGTAGACGAGGCAGGCGGGCACCAGCACGAGGGAGCAGAGGAGGGCGTTGCCCAGCACCGTCAGGGGGAAGAATGGCGAGTAGAGCGCCGACGAGCTCGGGGAGAGGGGCATCGTCACGGCGATGACGACGAGCGCCTTGGCGTCCGCCCCTCCGTAGAGCCCTAGGAAGTAGACCCCGACTGCCAGCACGGCAGTCAGCCCCATGCTGGCAAGCGCGAAGAGGAGCGGGTACGCCGGCGCCGCGAGCGCCTCGCAAGCGGTGAGCGCTGCGCCGACCGACCCGGCGACGAGCCATATCTTGTCCTCGATCTCCCTCGTCCGGACATCCTGGTAGGACGCCAGGGCGAGGGCTCCAAGCAGAATAAGGCACTTCAGCTCAAGGATCAACGCCGGCACCAATAAGAAACACCCTATAAAAGGGCTATTAATCCTTTTCAGCCGGCGATGCATCCAATTCGGAAAGTTTTCGAAAGGAAAAATAACAAAAGTAAAAAAGGGGAGATTTGAATATAGCCAAAGAGGAAGGTAAATGACGGTTTTGAAGGAGAACACGGCGTTCAAGACGACCTATGTTATCGAAGAGCCGTACGTTTATTCTGCCATCATCGAGGACCCGGCTACTAAGGAGCTCCTCTACAGGGTGATAGAGCCAACGCTCACAGCAGACGAGAAGGCGCTATACGAGAAGATAAAGAAGATCCTGATGCAGGAGCTCAACGTCGACGTGGCGGAGCTCTCCTCAGAGAAGGCCCCCCTGATAATCGAGAAGGAGGTCCGCAGGATAGTGAAGGAGTACCGGCTGAAGATAGATGAGGGGACGCTCAGCAAGATGATGTACTACTTCAAGAGGGACTTCCTTGGATACGAGCGCATAGACCCGATGATGCACGACCACTACATAGAGGACATCTCGTGCGACGGCGTCGGCATCCCCCTATACGTGTGGCACAGGGAGTGGGAGTCCATCCCCTCGAACGTCGTGTTCGACACCGAGGAGGAGCTCAACCGGCACGTCATCAGGCTGGCGTACAGGTGCGGCAGGCACCTCTCGATAGGCAACCCCATCCTCGACGGCTCGCTCCCGGATGGCAGCCGCGTCAACGCCACATACGGCTCCGAGATCTCGAGGCGGGGCGCGACGTTCACCATCAGGCGCTTCCGGGCGGACCCGCTCACCATAGTGGACCTGATCAATCTGAAGACGGTCTCGCCGGACCTGGCTGCCTACCTCTGGTACGCGGTCGAGAACAAGAGCTCGATACTGATCGCGGGCGGCGTCGCCTCCGGGAAGACCACGCTGCTCAACTGCATCTCGATGTTCATAAGGCCGGACCTCAAGCTCGTCTCGATAGAGGAGACGCCGGAGCTGAACATACCTCACCTGAACTGGATACCGATGACCACGAGGATGGGCTTCGGCAAGAAGGAGAGCGACGTCAACCTCTTCGACCTGCTGAAGAACTCGCTCAGGCAGCGCCCGGACTACATAATCGTGGGGGAGGTCAGGGGCAGGGAGGCATACACGCTCTTCCAGGCGCTGGCAACCGGGCACGGCGTCCAGGCGACCATACACGCCGACAACCCGGACAGCGTCATCAAGAGGCTCGAGGCTGAGCCCATGAACGTCCCGAAGACGCTGATCGGCCTCATAGACCTGATAATAATGCAGAACAGGATGAGGGTCGGCGACAAGCCCGTGAGGAGGACCGTCGACGTCACCGAGATCGGGGGCTACAACGCCGACAAGGACCGCCTCATAATGAGGCAGTTCGGCAGGTGGGACCCGACGACCGACGAGTTCACCCTGGCCAACGAGAGCATCCTGCTGAAGAAGTTAGCGGAGAAGAGGGGCACAACCGTCGACCAGATAAAGGCGGACATCAACAAGAGGAAGGTAATCTTCAAGTGGCTCGATAGCAAGGGCATGAGGAGGTACCAGGAGATAGGCAACGTGCTCAGGGAGTACTACGCTGACCCCGAGAGGGTCTTCCGCAGAGCCATGGTGGAGAGCGTATGACAGCCGACCAGAAGAAGCAGCGCGCACTCCCGGACCTGTCGGTCATATCGTACCGGTTATTCGGCAAGCGCATAGGCTTCATCATGCCGCTCGTCAGGGACCTCGACGCGGACATCAAGAAGGCAATGATGAGGACCACGATAGAGAAGTATGCCAGCAGGATGCTATTCATATCGCTGATAGGCTTCGCCGCAACCGTGGTCGCGACGCTGCCAATTCTGGTAAGGTGGTTCGTGCCGGCCTACGCGGTGGCCATATCGTTGTGCCTCGGACTAATAACGGGGACGTTCGCATTCTTCATAATGTACATCTATCCCTCGATCATCGCGGGGAACAGGAGGAGGGACATAGACAAGTCGCTCAACTTCGCGACGCAGTACATGGCCATCCTTGCAGGCGCGGAGGTCACCCCGGAGAAGATCTTCAAGAGCATGCTGTCCTCGGACATCGACGATGTGATTAAGGACGAGGTCTCGGAGGTCGTCAAGAGGATCGACATATTCGGGGAAGATTTCTACAGCGCCCTCTCTGCCAGGATAAAGGAGACGCCCTCGAAGAGGTTCGGCGACCTGATGAAGGGGGTGCTCGCCGTCGGCAATATGGGCGGCGACCTGCGAAGGTACCTCCGTCTCCAGGGGAAGCTCTTGATGAGGGAGAGGAGGGTTGACATGAAGAAGCAGCTCGAGGGCCTGAGCATAACGGCGGAGGTCTACGTCTCGCTGGGGGTCGTGCTCCCGCTGATAATGATCATAATGCTCTCCACGATGTCGTTCGTCGGAGTCGGGGGGACCAACTCCGTCCTGTACATGCTCCTCACGACCTTCGTGTTGATACCGGTCGCGTCGCTGGTGATGCTCTTGCTCATAGACATGTCCGTTCCAAGGGAGGAGTGAGAGGATGCCATTCATAGAGAAGAGGAAGCTGCGCATAATCTACGCTGGGTCTTTGGTGGCTGGCGTCGCAGTCGCCCTCGTCGGCGTCGCGCTTTACTTCAAATCGCCTAGAACAGCGGACTACTTGTTTATGGCAGCGATAGCGGTCGGCATGGCGCCCCCGGCAGTAGCCCACGCCCTGGACACCAGGTGGAGAGAGAGCATCGAGAGCAGGGTGCCGGAGCTGCTCGAGGATATCGCTGAGGGGCAGCTGACAGGACTCACCTTCCTCAGGGCGATAGAGGCGTCCGCGATGAAGGACTACGGTGCGGTCACCTCGGAGCTGAGGCGCATACTCGCTCACATCAAGCTGGGTGGCACGATAGAAGAGGGCTTCGAGGAGTTCGCGCGGCGCGTCGGCTCGAAGATGGTGAAGCGAACGTCCGGCATCATAGTTGAGACTACAAGGGCCGGCGGAGACATAGCCAAGATCATAAGGAGCCTGGCGGATTACCTGAGGCAGGCGAAGACGATCAACGACGATAGGCGCGGGACGATGAGGACCTACGTCTTTATCGTCTATATCGCCTTCGGGGTCTTCATGACGACGGTAGTTATCCTGCTGAACCAGTTCTTCTACCCTCTGATAGGCATGGGATCGAACATATTCTTGCCGCAGGCAGACTACGAGACATACCGGCGCATCTTCTACTACATGGCAGGCATGCAGGCGCTCTTCTCCGGCCTTATCGCCGGAAAGCTGGGAGAGGGCGAGATAGTCGCGGGCTTCAAGCATGCAATAATAATGATCGTGGCGACCATCGTGCTGTTCATCTTCTTCATGGCAGGCTGAAGGCGCCGGACCTGCTGCACGCCCTAGCCCGCAGAATTCCCGGCGGCGGCTCTTCGTGCAGGCATCGAAGGCTTTCAGTTGCCTGCCTTCCTGCCAACCGCCACGGCATCCGCCTTAACCTTTGCGTCAGCCTCGCCGCCGCCGTCTCGATTGCCAGTGATGGCTTCCTTCAGGCGCTTGGACACCTCGGTCATCGACCCGCCCTCTACGACCTCGATGCCGTAAACCCCGGCGATCTTCTTCCCGTTGATGTTTAGCGACGGCATGCAGATGATGTACGACTTTGCGGGCTGCGTGTCCAGCACCTTAGCGAACATGTTGAGGATCGCAGACTCCTCGACCTGCGGGCTCCCTACGGCTATGTCGAATGCGTAGACCTTGCCGTCCTTGTCCTTGCCTATGGCGCTGAAGCTGTGCTGGTACCCCGACTTCCCGGTCATCGTGCCGGGAGACGCCGGCTCGTATCCGACCTCCGCGATGACGCTCAGCAGCGGCCTGAGGATGAGGTGGCGCCTCGAGAAGTCTTCCAGGATCGCCTTGTCAATAGTGACCTTGTTGACCGAGCTGATCACCAGCTCCTGCGTCGTGAACTCCTTGCTGCAGCTGAGGCATAGGAAGGTGTTCTTTGGCGTGTCGAACTGCTTGCCGCAGCTGAGGCAGCCATACCAGACGCCGACTGTCCGGTAGTCCTTCCCCTCCTTCGCAAGCGCCTTCTTGCAGACCGGGCAGACGATCGCGTCTGCACCCCCCTTCTTGAAGGCGGAGAGCGGCGCGATTGTGCCGTCCCCCAAGTGCTCGAGCAGGACCTCCTTGACCAGCTTCGTTGAGTTGCAGAAGGGGCAGTGGAACCGGACAGTGGTGTACTCCGAGCTGCAGAATGGGCACCTGATGACCTGCTCGTGGTACTCCTCGACCCCCAGCCCGAGCGAGACGATCCTCTTCGCCAGCTCGAGGGACTCCTTGGCTGTCACCTGGAGCGCGCTTACGATCTCGGGGTAGTGGTACCCCAAAACGATGTCGAAGACCGGATTCAGTTCAGTCTTCTTGTTGTCCACAAAAAACTCGAAGACACGGAGCATCTGCGGATCCTTCGATAAGACCCCGTAATAATGCGCTACCTGCTGTGAGGAGGACAAACTGTGCTACACCTGGACCCGGACTGAACTCTGCTTTAATTTGCTTTAATTTGCTTTTATCTTTTAACGTCTTTACTGTTATATGCCTTATCAAATATGAGATGCTATTTTTACTTTTTATGTCGCGCATCTCATTAGGAAAGGCCGTTGTTGTGCGCGTGCGTTCCGGGGACGGCCTACGGCTTGTCCGGCGCTGGGCGGGCATACAATACTTTTATTTCAGTAGTGCGCCCCCTTAAGCGGGGGGACTGTGACTTCGAATTCGGGTCCAGACCCGCGGATGACCAGCTGGACGCAGGGATGACGCACCGGGCTATTTGAGTCTCCCCACCACCAATGCATGCCGGCGGGCGAGGTCACGGACCTTCTTCAAGTTCTTCCCTGAGGCATCTTGTCAAATCAACAATTCGCCCCTGTGATCAGGGCGGCCCCCTCAATAGACCGCGACAGGCAACGAAGCCCCCGCCTTCTTTCATCAGCTCAAACCCCCTTTCTGTAAGAGAACATCTTATCATAATTGCCTACTTTGTATTCTTTAATGAGTTTGTTTGCATAGTTTCTTATCTGCTTTGCATATCCCTTGTCACAGTAGTTTGCCGTATAGAGTTCCTCATACTTAGGAGCTAAATCGGGATAATTATTCTTGATAAACTCCATAAATCTGCCCCGCGCCTCTTCGCGGAAATTAAGCAGATCGACGATTACATAATCAGCGCCATTCTCTGCAAAGGTTTTAATGAGTCGCCCCAGATCATCTTCACCGTCTGAAATATAGGGGAAAAGTGGAATGGCAGTAACGCCGACTGTAACACCTGCGCTATGAAGCTCATTCAAAATTCCAACTCGCCTGCTATACTTGGAGCGTTCGGTTCAACCTTTTTCCTCAGATCCTCATCCATCACAGGTATTGTAAGGACGACATTAAGAAAACCCGTCTGCGCCATCTCTGAAAGGATGTCCAAATCCCTTACAATCAGGTCCGATTTGGTCGTAACCATAAGCGCATTGTGATGTCTGAGAAACACCTTTAAGACGTCTCTCGTTATCCTGAATTGGCGCTCTGCTGGTTGATACGGGTCAGTAACGGTTGACAGATTGACGGTCCATCTTCTGTTCCATCCTTCTCTAGAAAGTTCTTTGTCAAGGATCTCTGCCGCGTTGTCCTTTACTATTATTTTATGAGCAAACTCACCGGTCGGCAGCCCAAGATATTCATGGGTATGCCTTGCATTGCAATAGACGCAGTTGTGTTCGCATCCACGATATGTGTTTGCCCCCCACCGAAAAGGCAAAAACCAGACGTTCAACCGATGAAGCATCCTCTTAACTTGAGCGTGTTCATAAATCACTTCATCTGATCTCCCCGCGCCTTCACCCCTGATCACAACATCTGCCTCTTTCCACTGATCTCCTCCCCGCCCCGCCCCCCGCAACTTTCTAAAGGCATGCTTCGCAATTGAATACGACGTGGCGGGGCTGGGTCAGACCTCGGGCAGAGGGCGGACTGCCGGCAGCCGGGCAATGAAAACAGAAACAGGCTAGCGGACATGAAGGGCGTGCCTACTTGCGCCCCTTGGCTGGCGGCGCCTCAGGATCCCCTTCCGCGTCGCACTCCGCCTCGCACCCGCACTCGCAGCCGTCCTCTGCCGCGTTGGGCTTGGTGGACTCGACGGCGAGCTCGGCTACCTTCTCCTCCACCGCGGCGTCCAGCATCGGGGCAACGACGAGAACCTCCTTGTCGACGTATGCCTCCTCCTGCCACTCGTTGTCGAACGAGATGATGTAGATCGGCAGGTTGATGATGATGCTCCCCCCGGAGCTCCTCTGCATGTCGTACTTCGAGTACGTCTCGTACTGCTCGTTGGAGATAGGGAGCTTGATCTGTATGGGCGTGTTGTCCTTTATTACTATGAAGTCGGACTTGTCTGGGGACCAGCACGAGACGGTGTCCGCTACGATCTTCCGGATCACGTCCTTTATGTCGCCCTGCTGGGTCGTCTTGGAGACGATGCTGCCTTCCTTCGATCTCACTATCAGGGTCGCCGGTGTCATTATCGCCCCTCCCTCACTGCTTAGCCAATGCTTCAGTAATGTCCTTTATCCCCTTCTCTAGGTCGGGGTGGCCGTCCTCCTTCCTGAGCGGGATGCGCGTCATGATGTGCTTGATGGCGCCATCCTCCAGCTTGAAGAAGATCTGGGGCATGTCTACCCCGCCGAACTCGTCCTTCTCCCCGTGGTTGATGAGGAAGTCGTAGTCCTCCTTCTTGACCTCGAGCGGAACATTCTGCGCCTCAGAGACCGCCTCGCAGACCTTCAGCGCATACTGCCCGGCCTTCTCCCAGTCGGCTGTGACGACGATTATCGATGCCACTTTCATTTTTGATCCCTTGCCTTAACCCAATTCGAGATGGCAACCCTATTAAATGCCTATCGGTGCGCCGTCTAGCCGAACCTCGGTTTCATAGATAGGTTCAGCGGCAGGTAACAGGGTATGCAGGGACGCCCCTTCAGGCTCTCCCTTACCATCGCAGACAGCCCATCGGCGGTGACGGTCCTCATGCCCTCCCCCCTCACCCTGACCGGGAGCTGCCC
>MAGU01000074.1 GCA_001717025.1 Candidatus Methanomethylicus oleisabuli
ATAAGAGACAGGGCTGGGGCTGCCCCAAAGGTCGCGTTCCCCCAGACGAAGCCCCCGCTGTACCACGCGAGCGCTGAGATGACGGAGGCGAGCGCCGCGGAGTTGAGGACGCATGCAGGAATCCGCCTCGACCTCGCGGTGTCTATGACCAGAAGCAGCAGAGCAGGCGCTGCGGCTACCGCGGTTATCTGCGAGGCGAGTGAAGCCAAGACCAGGAGGGCTGCGACGCCGAACTGCCGCCTCAGCCGCCCGTCGTCGTCGATGCAGGCGAGCGCAGCCATGAGCAGCACGGTGCCGAGGATCTGCTTCTGGTAGTCCCAGGATATCCTGAGGTTGAGTATGAAGAGGGCGGAGACGGCGGCTGCAAGGAGGGACTCCCCGTCGCTCATCCTGAGCGCCCGCTTCGAGGTCAGCGCGGTGAGTGCGGCGAGCGCCCCGTATGCGATGGGCGGGAAAGCCTTGAATGTTGCCCAGCTGCCGAAGATCGCCCCGGGGACCGCGAGCGTGACATCGAGCAGCGGAGGGTAGTTCCTCATGCCGTAGGCGAATTCCGGCGACAGCGGGTTCGGAAAGGCTATGAAGTCGTTGAGGCGGGCGATGTACTCGAAGGTGTCCCAGCCGATCGGCCACGGCCACCAGGCGATCTCCGGGACGAGCCTTATGGATAACCCGATGGCGAAGGCGGAGAGCACGGGCCTGCTTTCGACGGCCCTGAGGGCGGAGGCGAGGGCGCGACCGATGCCGCCGAACGTCGCCCGGTATGGCTCACCCCCCATCAGCACCACGGGGCGCCCGAGTGCGGCGTGCGCCACGGTGGCGGCGGACGCCCAGATCCCTCCGAGCGCGACGAGCGAGGCGAGCGCGACCGAGGGGGGGTAGGTCGCACCGCCGCCTACCAGCGGAGACTGGAGGCTCGTCGTCCACATGGCATGGGCTATCGACCCGATCCTGCCCGCCGCCAAGAACGTGAGCGCCAGGATGTCCAGCGAGAGTGTCGAGGCGTAGCCGGCGGAGGCGGAGTGCCGCCGTAGGTCGCCGATCGCAGCGAGCGACGAGGCGATGAAGACGCACCAAACGACGTAGTCCATGAGGATCGGCGAGTAGCCGCCCCTCAGCGAGTACAGGAAGAGGGCGGAGCCGGCCAGCCCCAGCAGTGACAGGGGAACCCTCAGCGAGGTCGCCCAGCCGAGCACGTCATCCAGGATCCTCACGGCGAGCAACTCCTCAACGCAGATGGCCCCAGAGGCGGTGAGAGGGCCACGAGCCGCCGATGGCTAAGGGATGAGCTTGACATGAGAACCGCACCACGCCTAACCGAAGGTCGTTCAAAATAGAGTGGTAGCTCAGACCTTAAAGAGCTGCCGACTGCTTTCTTGTGCGTGGCGCGCCGTGGCGGCGGGGGCTTCCGGCTATCGATCGATCAGCCCACCGGTCAATCTGCCAATCCGGCTATAGATCTAGCAATCGGGATAGAGAGCCATCCATCTAGAGCATATTGACGTAATCCTCAGAGGGCAACTGCTCTAGCACAGCCCTCCTCACGGCGGCGTCGGCCTTCAGCGCAGCAAGCCTGTCCTCGAGCGGCGCGGACTGTGCCAGGTAGTCCTTGCGGCCGATCTCCTTCGAGTCGAGCCGGCGCCTGAGGTCAGAGAGCCTATCCATAATCGCGCCCCTCTCCATGCGCAGGCAGGAGAGCTCCCGGTCCGCCTTCTCCCGCGCCTCCCGGGTCTGCGTTGCAATATCGAGCATGATCTGCTTTATGGCGGCCTTCCTCCTGGTGAACTCCAGCGAGTCGACAAGGTCCCTCGCGTGCTCGCTCTCAAGCCTCCCAAGCGCCTCGCGGAGCCGCTCGAAGGACTTGGCGGCGGGGGCTAGGCTTGCCAGCAGGGGGGCGGGGCGGCGGTTCCATGCAAGGGCGTCCCGGAGCTCCCGCACGTCCTCGACGAGCGACATGGTCCCCCCGGTCTTGGCTGCGAGGTGCTCCAGCAGCTTGCGGTCGGAGCCCCTCCCAAGCGCAACGGTCCTGATGCTGACGTCCATGAGAAGGGCGCGGTAGACGGACAATCGCGGGTCCTCGCCAACCGTGTTAGAGCTGTCGGTAACGAGGACGACCGAGTTGTCGCCGGGGGCGCCCTCCAGCATCCCAAGCGCGTGCTGCAGGGCGGCGTTTATTGGAGCGCCGCCTTCGGCGCCGAAGTAGGTCAGCTTCTCGAGCGCCGCCTCGTAGACTGCCGGGCCCCCGGCAGACCTGAGGTGGTGCAGGTCGAGTATCTCGGGCGCGACAAGGCTCCTCTGCCTGAACGCGCAGATGCCTACGCGGTCCCCGATATCGAAGCCCGCACTCGCACTCGTGCCCGTGCCGGCGCCCGCGTCCACCTGACCGGGTCTCGAGAGGACCTCCTTGAGGCAGAGCGCGACCTCCTCGAGCTTGGACCGCTTCAGCCCATTGACTCCGCCCTTCTTACCCATGCTCCCGGAGCAGTCAATGAGGTAGACGACGTTGATTGCCAACAGCACCATCCCGACGGATTCCTTTGTGAATATGAGCGGCACTTGAGATAAGCTTTGCCGGGCAGGGGGCGCTACTGCTGCTTCTCGGACTTCCTATCGGATAGGATGCCAGCCCAAGGGTTATCCTTGGCGGCGTCTGGCAGATCGGCCGTGCCCGCATCCGTCGACCCTCCTTCCGGTGGTGGCGCGGGCGCCTGCGCCTCAGTGGCTGGGGCGGCTACCAGCTTCGCCTTCGGCATCTTCGGCATCGTGGTCGCGCCGGTCCCGGACCATGCCGCCGCAGCGCCGGCGCCTTGGAGAGGGGCGGTGGCGGTGGCGGTGGCGGTAGCGTAGGCTGAGGCAGGGGTGGCTGCGGAAAACGAGCCGTAGGAGTGGGCGCTAGACCTGAGGCCCCTTACCTGCTCGCCGAGGGACTGGATCTGCTCGCGCAGGGCGCCGATGTCCTTGAGCGGCTCCTTGATCGAGTTAACGCCCTCAAGTTTTCCGGACAGCTCCTCCATGCTGGCAACTATGGACTCAAGGTTCGTGAGGCTGGAGGAGAGGCTGGTCATGGTCCGCTCCACCCTCGAGGTCTCCTCGACGAATGGCACCACGGCTACCATGAGCAGGCCTATCGAGAGCGGCACCACGATCCGTATGAAGAGGGCCTGCGCCCAGGCTTCGAACGCCCCGAAGCCGAGCGAGGAGAACTGGACGGTGCTCCAGATGCCGTAGGAAGACACGATCGTGCCCAGGGTCGCGAAGAGGACCCTGTTCCGGTTGAGGTGGAGCGTTGCGAGCGTGAGGGCGAAGAGGAGGGCGCATGTCTCAAGCCACGGCAGCGTCTCGCTTATCAGCAGGGAGTAGGCGATGCCGGATGGCCACTCGCGTATGAACAGGTCGTTGTAGAAGGTCATGAGGAAGGCGATGAAGAGCAGGGCGCCGGAAGCCCCAAGGATCAGGGGCAGCATCTGCAGTGGGTTGCGGGAGGCTTTGCCGAAGGAGAGGCGCCCCAGCCTGCCGACTGCTGCCGAGAGGGGGCGCCGGACGTTCATGCCGCCGGTCCGTGTTGCCGATGGGGCGCCGGCTGCCACGGTGGAGCCGGCTTTGCCAGCCCCTGATCCGCCATTGCCATCGGCGCTGGCATCGGCGCCGTCCACTTCCACTCCGCAGCGTTGCCGGTCTTCACCCACGCTCATCACCCCAAACCCGAGACCATGCTCATGCATCTTATCCAAATCTATCCCGATGCCCTCCTCCATCCGTAGCTCCAACCGCCCTCACTCTGCCGCTGCCCCATAGCATCAGATGGCAGACGCCTGAGATGCGCCCGGTCACTGCCCGCCTAGGGCGTGCCACCCTTCCAGCCGAGCCCAGTCCCATTTGAATGACTCGGGGACGTACATCCCGTAGACGATGCAGCCCTGCCAGACGCTGTACTGGGGGTTCTTGACTATCTTCACCGACGCGTCGCTGATGCCCCTCGCCTGGAGCAGCCTCGTCAGCTTCGTCGCGGCGTCGACCGCCACGCCCTCCATCCCCGGCGGGACCCTCCACGCGAAGTTGCCGCCCGAGAGGAGGATGTTCTTGAACAGGTAAGGCTGGACCTCGATCGAGCACCTCTCGATGGACGTCGCTATCGCGTCTGCAAGGTCGGTCGTGCCGAGGATGACCTCCCGCCCAACGTGGGTGTCGGACGGCTTCAGGAAGCCGCGCTTGTAGTAGGACTGGAAGGCCTCGTGGGATGGGTTGAAGAGGTACTCTCCGATGAGGAACCTCTGCCAGCTGTTCTCCTTCAGGTCGATCGTTAGCCGGGTCCCGGGCACCCTGAATGCCGCCCTGAAGCGGTCAGGGTCCCTCTTCGCCTCGTCGATCGCGGAGTTCAGGTCGCCGGGGATGAGCCCCACCGCCTCCTTGAACATCCTCACGAGGCGCCGCTCCTTTGCGAACTCGCCGAAGCCGGCGTCCCTCAGTATCTGCTGCGTGATCATGTTCGCGTCGTTGCCGCCCCGGTTGAGCGGTATCAGCGCGTGCTGTATGACCTGCCTGCTGATCGGCGTGACCTGGGTGTTCCCGTGCCCGCTCTCTATGACCGTGCAGGTGACCGCCTTCTGGGCGATAGCGACGGCGAGGGGCTGGGGGATGATCGTGACCGCCTTCACGAGGGCGCCCTTCTGCGACTCCGCGTTGATCTCCTCGTGGACCTTGAAGATGCGCTCATACATGTAGCGGGGCGCCCCGGCGACTATCGATGCGACGCAGTAGAAGCCCTTGAATGCCTCGCTGTTGAGGGGGGCGTACCTTCCGAGTCCGAAGCGCGTGACCTCCTTGACGACCGCCCACGCCCTCTCGTCCCCCTCCTCGATCGTGCTCTCCCTCATCGGGTAGATCAGCCTCTCGGCGAGGTCGCCGCGCGCCTCGAGGTAGGTCGAGACCTCGGGCCCCACGACGATGGGCGTCCCGTCGCCGAACCCCTGCATGCGGGCGATGACGCTGCCCATGTCAGGGAGGTACCCCCTGTTCTCGAACATGTCGGGCATGTTCCCAAGTGAGGCGGGACCGAACTTGTAGTCAGAGGTGCCATAGTCTTCGCCGAACACAAACAGCTCCTTGTACTTCGAGCTCATATGATGCGCCTGCGCTGTGACAACATAGGCGCATTGATTATTTATAGCATGTACCCGGCGGTCAGGCATCCTCTTGCCGAGTTCCACTGGCGCCTCTGCTGCCGGCAGGCTGCCAGACTACGCGGGAAGGTCCAGGATGGCCCTGCGAACGGCAATCTCCCGGCTGATCTCGGCGACCCTGTCCTCGATGGGCGAGGCGCGCTCCAGATAGCCCCTCTTGTCGATAGACCCCCGCCTGAAGGCGCCGGCGAGCTCCGACAGCGCCGCCATCGCCGTCTCCCGCTCGAGGCGGAGCCCGATGTACTCCTGGCTAGCCCTCGCGCGCCGGTCGCGGAACTGCTGGGCGAGCGATTCCAGCTCGGACTGCAGCGAGGTGACCGCCCTGAGGTGCTCCTCCGCGCCCATGGCGCCCCTGGAGCGCCTTGCGTCCGCGTCCTGCATGGAGAGGCGGATGCGCCCTGCGGATTCGACAGCCGCGCCCACGCCCGCCGGCAGGGGGGCAGGGGTCGCCCTCCACCTGAGGGCGCCGGCGAGCTCCATTGCGTCGCCCACCAGATACAGCAGCCCGCCGGTCTTCCGCGATATGTGCCCAAGGGTGGCGGCGTCTGCTGCTCCGCCCAGCCCCACGGCGTCGATCCGCACCCCGCTCGCTAGCGCATCGTAAACTGCCAGGCGCGGGTCCTCGCCGACGCTGTTCTGCCCGTCGGTAATTAGCATGATGCCCTTCGCGTTCTCTGACGGGGCGCCGTGGGCTTCGATGGCACGCCGCAGCGCGGCCCCGATAGGCGTCCCTCCCTCGGCCCCCACCGCCTTGAGGCGGTCCAGCGCCGGCGCGAAGGCTCCCGGGGCGCCGACAGGCTGCAGTGGCGAGAGCTCCAGCACCTCGGCTGCGTCGAGGCTCCTCTGCCTGAAGGAGAGCAGCGCCGCACGGTCGCCGGCGCAGAACGCGCCAGGCTCCTCGAGGAGCTGGGAGAGGCACGCCCTCACAGCCTCGAGCTTCGAGCCCGACAGCCCCCTCACGCCCTTGCCCTTTGCCATGCTGCCGGAGCAGTCAACGAGGTATATGATGTCGGATCCCATAGCATCGCCACCTTTTCGATTCTGATTCAATTTAGCAAGAGAGGTGCAAGTGTTACTGGTCGGCAGCCCGAGAATAAGCTATCGGGCGCGCAGGAGGCGGGATGCTCCATGGCAGACCAGTCGGGTCAGGTCTGCGGGTCAAGCCTCGTCCGTTCAGGTGCCGGGCTCGGCGGCGCCGGCTGGTCAGGGCACAGGGTCCTCATCACGAACCTGGCGCCCTTTCCCGGCTCGCCCTCCTCGGTAATCGTCCAGCCGTAGGACGCGCAGATCTTCCTGATGAGGAATAGCCCGTAGCCGGTCCCCTTGCCGCGCCCCTCGGTGAAGAGGCCAACCTTCTCCTCGGCGGACAGCCCCACGCCGTCGTCCTCGTATATCAGCAGCTTGCCGCCGGCGATGGGCTCGTGATATAGGCGGACCTGCGTGAGCGTCTTGCCGTACTTGAGGGAGTTGTCTATGAGGTTGTAGAAGACCTGCCTCAGCAGGGAGTCTGCCATCACGAGCACCCCCCTGCACTCGTTGACCGCCCGGACGCCCTGCAGGTCGCGGTGCAGCGAGACTGCCTCGTCGAAGAACTTTCCGGCGTCAGTGCACGATATCGCCTCGGAGCCGACCTGCTCGTAGGTCGAGCTGAAGTCCAGGATCTGGACGATCTGGCCGACTGCAGATTCGATGCGCTCTATGCGGGCAATTGCCCCTGGGATGGACCTGGCTTCCTCTTTGGCGAGGTATGCGTTATCGACGACGACCGTGAGCTTGTTGCGGACGTCGTGGCGGGTCAGCCTGCCGACTACCGAGAGCTTCTCATTGAGCGCCTCAAGCCTCTTCTTCGAAGCCTTCGACTCGGAGATGTCGACCAGAATCCCCCGGATGACCGGCGCGCCCTTAAGGTCTTTAGTGCGCTCGATGAACGACATCACGGGCAGCATCGTGCCGTCCTTCCTGATGAGGGAGTACTCCACCCCGTTCAGCCAGTCATGGTTGCCGCCGCCCGATATCACGCGCCTGTAGCTCTCGGAGAACCTCTGCCGGTCTTCTTGGGCAACGAACTGCGTCATCGCCATCCCCCTCGCCTCGCCCTCCGTGTAGCCGAGGTTCTGGAACGCCATCCTGTTGAGGAACGTCAGCCTCGCCTCGGAGTCGGCCTCGAAGACGATCTCCGGCAGCGAATCCGCGAACTCGCGGTACCTCCGCTCGCTTGCCTCAATATCCTCCTTAGCTTGCAGGGTCTTTTGGCGGTAGTAGACGAACTCCCTTGACCCGACCAAGCCTATCAGGTTTGCGAGCAGCAGGCAGAAAACAGCCGAGAAGAAGGCCAAGGTGGATACGGATTGAATGTTCAGCAGCATGAGGGCGATCTCTGAAACGGTGAACAAGATGCCACAGATCACCTGGTAGGAGCGTTTGAACTGGACGAGCAGGTAGACCAAGAATATGAAGATTATCACGGTGACTACATGCATCAGGAAATCGGTGGGACGCGTCGAGTTGATCAATGTGTTTACGGCTAAGCCTGCCATCGCCCACGAGAAGACGACCCTGTCGTAGGATTGATATCGCTTCAGGCGGGGTAGGCGCACGAAGATGAAGGCGTTGAAGGCGAGCATGCTTGCCCTGAGGGCGGCCAGCGCGAGGAAGGTATCAGACATCCCAAAGAGGAGGAGGTCGTTGTAGAAGAAGGCGGCGACGGGCATTGATGAGAACAGGAGCGCCAGCTGCGCGTACCTGATGTCCTCTGGCAGGTAGAATTGCCTTCCGCGGTCGTATCTGCTTGTGCTGGTGATGATGCCGGACACCGCCTCTCTTAGGTCACGGGAGCATCCCCCATGCCCACTGCCATTGCGACTTGACTTATCTGTTACTCACTGTGCCTAAATATCCTACTTTTGGCGATTCGCCTGTGGCGGGCCCCCATGCCCGAGCCAGTGCGCGCGCCGGTCCAGCGCCGGTTGAGGGGGATGGCGCCATGATGGCACCGCTACTCTAAAAAGGCTAATAAGATACAGCAATATTTTCTTCAGTTATGGAAGAGCTGAAGTCCCCCCACGCTAAGACGTCCGAGGAGGTGATGTCCGCCCTTGGCGTGTCGCGCCAGGGACTCTCCGAGGAGGAGGCCCGTGAGAGGCTAGCTAGGTTCGGCAAGAACGCGCTTGCGGAGGATGGGTCGTCGAAGCTGGAGCTCCTCCTGGGGCAGTTCAAGAGTGTGCTGGTCTACGTCCTCCTCGCCGCGGCGGCGCTGACGGCCGCGCTGGGCGAGTGGCAGGACTTCATTCTGATAATCGCCATAATCCTGATCAACGCCGCGATCGGCTTCTGGCAGGAGCTCCGCGCGGAGGCATCGATAAGAGCCCTCAAGAAGCTGACGGAGAGCAGGGCGTCGGTGATGAGGGGCGGCAGGTTGGTCAGCGTGCCCTCCTCGGACCTGGTGCCCGGCGACATCGTTGCCGTCGGAGAGGGGGACATCGTATCGGCTGACATGCGGCTAATCGAGAGCGCCGGGCTGATGGCGGACGAGGCGACGATAACGGGCGAGTCGGTGCCCGATTCGAAGGATCACGACCTGGTCCTCGACGAGGATGCGCCTCCTTTCGAGCGGGACAACATGCTCCTCTCCGGAACGACTGTGGTCAGGGGCAGCGGCGTTGGCGTCGTCGTGGGGACCGGCCGCTCGACCTACCTTGCGTCCATCGCGGAGAGGGGGAAGGAGGCGGCGCCGGAGAGCCCGCTCACCAGGGCGATAGCATCATTCTCCAAGAGGTATGTCGCTACCCTGATGGTCCTCTTCGCCGTCGTGGCGGTTATAGGGTACGCACAGAGGAGGGCGCTGGCGGACCTTGCATACCTCCTTGTGGCCCAGCTCGTCTCGGCGCTCCCGGAGGGGCTGCCCCTCGTCGTCACGCTCACCATGGTCATCGGGGCGATGGCGCTCAGCAGGAAGAAGACGCTCGTGAGGCACCTCCCTGCGGTGGAGACGCTCGGCAGCGCCACGGTTATAGCGTCCGACAAGACCGGCACGATAACTGAGGGCAAGCTCAAGGTCGTCGACGGGGTGGCGGACGACGGCTCCCGGCTGAGGCTGATAGCGGCGCTCTGCAACGACTCGAACGGGAGCGGAGGGGACCCGCTCGACCTCGCCCTTGTGAAGTGGGTAGGAGCGGAGGAGTACTCGAGGCTGAGGGGGGAGAACCCGCGGGTCTGGGCCTACCCGTTCGACACGAAGCTCAGGCTGATGGCGACCGCAAACGATACGGCGGGGGGGAGGAGGATCTTCGTCAAGGGCGCCTTCGACGAGCTCGCCAAGAAGGACCCGGACAGGGAGCGCACGGCAAGGCTCGCGGAGGCGCACGACAGGATGGCGGCGCGCGGGCTGAGGGTGCTCGCCTTCGCGGAGGGGGAGTTCTCCTCCGAGGACCCGGCGGCATGGAGGCTTGAGCTCTGCGGGATAGTGGGATTCCTGGACCCGCCGAAGGAAGGGGTGAGGGAGGCGGTGCTGACGGCGAAGAGGGCGGGCATAAGGGTCATCATGATAACCGGCGACTACCCCCTCACCGCCAAGGCGATAGCCCAGTCCGTCGGCATCTGGGATGAGGGGAAGGGGGACATGGTGCTCCTTGGCAAGGAGATCGAGGCGCTGCCGGCGGATGAGCTCTACGGCGCGCTGATGAAGGCGACCGTCCTTGCAAGGGTGCTGCCAGAGACGAAGTACAAGGTCGTGAAGGCGCTACAGGAGAGGGGCGAGGTCGTCGCGGTGAGCGGCGACGGCGTCAACGACGTCCCGGCGCTGAAGGTTGCAGACCTCGGGATCGCCATGGGGTCCGGCACGGAGGCCGCGAAGGACGTCGCCAAGATGGTTATAACGGACAACAACCTGAGGGTCATCGTCGACGCGATAGAGACCGGCAGGGTGATAGCCGACAACATCCGCAAGGTGATCTACTACCTAATATCGACTGGGCTGCACCAGATATTCCTCATCACCTTCGCGATCTTCGCGGGGCTGCCGATGCCGCTCCTGCCGATACAGATACTCTGGGAGAACCTCGTCACGGACGGGACGCAGGACAAGTTCTTCGCGTTCGCCAAGGCGGAGGGCGATGTGATGTGCAGGGCGCCTAAGAGGGCAAACGGGCAGTTCTTCGACGGGCGGCAGATAGCGAGGGTGCTAACATTCGGGCTCACGATGGGGATCGTCAACTTCATCAGCTTCTGGTACCTCCTCAACCACTACTCCTACGTCGAGGTCGTATCGATAACGTTCACCGCGGTCGTCTTCTCGCAGTGGGTGAATGGCATACTGGCGCAGAAGGAGAGCGAGCCCTTCTTCATTAACGTCCGCAGGAGCCTCGACATAAACAAGTATATCTTCGTGGGGACCGGCCTTGGCGTCGCACTGCAACTATTCGCGATCTACGTCGTCCCCGGCTGGTTCAAGGTCGTGCCCCTGGACGCTGGCGGATGGATGTGGGTCCTCCTGCTCTGCGCCGCGACCTTCGCGGTCGTCGAGACCAGGAAGTGGGCGGAGTATATCATCGAACGCCGCCGGAGATGAGGGAGGGGCAGGTGCAGAGGGAGAGGGAGGGATAGAGGCAGAGAAAAAGAGAGGGAGGCGGTGCGATAGAGGTGTCTGGCTCGCCGCCGTATCAAGGGCATCCCGTTGCAGTTGCCGTTCCCATTGCCGTTACCGTTCTCCTTGTCGATCCTTAAGGTATTCCGCTCCGGTGTAGCAAAAAGGATAATATTCAAGAGGGGCAGAAGGACGAGCATGAGATTTCTAGTTACTGGCGGTGCCGGCTTCATAGGGAGCAACATAGTGAGGCGGCTTCTGGCAGGCGGCGACGAAGTCGTGGTGATAGACGACCTCACGCTCGGCAGCCTGAGCAACGTGCCAGGCGTAAAGGTGCTGAGGGGCGACGTGAGGGACGCCCGGCTCGTCGAGGAGGCATGCGAGGGCGTCGAGGGCGCATTCCACGACGCCGCGCGGTCCTCCGCCCCGATGTTCAGCCAGGACCCGCGAGAGGGGGTGGATGTGAACCTGAAGGGGTTCATGAATGTGGCGGAGGCGGCGAGGAGGGGCGACTTCCCGGTCGTCTACGCCTCCACGAGCAGCCTCTACGGCAGGTGCAAGCCCCCGCACAGGGAGGACATGGAGGTGGCGCCCGGCTCGTTCTACGAGTACTCGTTCCTTGCGAGGGAGAGGTACGCCTCGCTCTTCTCGGAGCTGTACGGCGTGAGGCTCATCGGGCTCAGGTACTTCAGCGTCTACGGCCCCCACGAGGAGTACAAGGGGAGGTTCGCCAACAACGTCTCGCAGTTCGCGTGGGACATGATGTCTGGGAGGGCTCCGGTGGTCTACGGCGACGGCTCCCAGACGAGGGACCTGACGTACGTCGACGACGTCGTCGAGGCGAACATCCTCGCGTTCAGGTCGAGGGTCCGATGCGACGTCTTCAACGTCGGCACCGGCAGGGCGACGTCGTTCAACAGGATAATCGAGCTGCTCAACGGCGCGCTAGGCATGTCGGTCAAGCCGAAGTACGTGCCGAACCCGATAAAGAACTACGTCAAGGAGACGCTGGCGGACACCTCGAAGGCGGAGCGGCTCCTCGGGTTCAGGGCGAAGGTCGGGCTAGAGGAGGGCATAAGGAGGACGGTGGAGTACTACAGGCAGGCCGGCGTCAGGCAGTAGGCTCCCCTTCAGCCACCGGCACAGGCTCCAGCACGAGCACCCCCCTCAGAATCAGAACAGCATGACCCCGTCCATCAGCAGGTGCACGGACCACCCCAGCGCGGCTGCTGCGACGAAGCCCAAGCGCTCGCTTCCCCTGAGGCGGAGGGCGGCAGCCGCAGCCGCCAAGAGCGCTGGCAGCGCCCAGCAGTGCAGCATGGAAGGGTGCCTAGGCTCGAAGAGACCCGCCACGAGGTCATGCAGGGAGGATGGCAGTATCTTCCCCGCCATTGACGGCTCCCAGACGAGCAGGTGGTCCAGGTCCGGCAGCATGAATGCGAACGCCGTCCAGCCGAGTAAGAGGAGCGGGACGCTGCGCTTGCGGTAAGCCGCGAGCATTAGGGCGGAGGCGGCGAGCCCCGATAAGAGGTGGGTGAAGAGGATGGGCAACGGGGCTACCTTTGGAGGAGTTCTCTCAGCCCCTCGTCCAGCGTGACCTTCGGCTCGAAGCCGAGGACGAGGCGCGCCTTCGATGGATCGGCGTAGCTGTGGGTGATGTCTCCGGGGCGCGGTTCCTGGTGGACCGGGATCAGGTCGTTCCTGCCCGCCGCGAAGATCGTCATGCGGGCGAGGTCGTTTATCGTGACCGGCTCCTTCGAGGCGATGTTGAAGGTGCCAAAGGATATCCTCGAGGTGAGGGCGAGGTAGATTGCTTCGGCGACGTCCCTAACGTTGATGAAGCTCCGGGACTGTTGCCCATCCCCGAATATGACGGGCGACTTGCCGGCCCTTGCGTTCTCGATGAAGCGCGTGACCGCCCCCGAGTAGTCGTTGAGCGCCTGCCCCGGACCGTACACGTTGAAGAGGCGCAGCACTATGGGGGAGAGGCCGTAAGAGGCTTGGAAGGCGCCAGCGTAGAACTCAGGGGCGAGCTTGGTGGCGCCATACGGCGATATGGGGGCGGCGGGGGAGTCCTCCTTGAGCGGCAGCGAGGCGGGGTTCCCGTAGACGGCGGCGGACGAGGCGTAGACGAGGCGCCTCACACCGCCGACGACGCACGCCCTCATGACGTTGAGCGACCCGGTGACGTTGGTGGCGTGGTACTCAGCGGGCTTCCTCACGGACTCGTCGACGCTGATCAGAGCAGCCAGGTGTGCGACGGCATCCGCCCCCCGCATTGCCTTCGCAACATCGTCGAACAGCCTCACGTCCCCCCGGATGTAGTCGACGCCAGGCGTCTTCGGTTCGACTAGATCCATGACCCTAACGTCGTGACCCTTCTCGATGAGCAGCCGGCTCAGGTGGCTGCCGATGAAGCCAGAGCCCCCGGTGACCAGTACAAGCATACGGTATACACCAACCCGATGGTTAACGTAAGATAAGCCGCCGTCGAATTTAGCCCTTTTTGTGCTGGATCATGCGGGAGCATCGATCGCTTCCGGCCAGAGGCGGCATCAGCCACTATCGGATCGGAGCAGGGGTCAGAAGAGATGACGCTGCGGTTGCGGTTGCGGTTGCGGTTGCGCATTTGATTTTCATAAAGTAAAATACAGCATTTTAGATGCTAAAATATTAAGGGGGGTCTACCGGAGCAGCGCCTCGACTATCCTCTCCGCTGCCCTCCCGTCGCCGTAAGGGTTCTCCCAAGACCGCGTCCTGCCGAGCATCTCCTCGGCGGCGGCAATTATCCGGGCGGGGTCCGTACCCGCGAGCACGTTCGCCCCGACCGCAACGGTCTCCGGGCGCTCGGTGTTCTCGCGCAGCGTCACGCATGGAACCTTGAGGATGCATGCCTCCTCCTGCAGCCCGCCAGAGTCGGTGAGTATGAGGCGCGCCTCGCTCTCGAGCCTGAGGAAGGCAAGGTAGTCGACCGGCTCCATCACCTTCACCATGTCGCCCGGGCTCAGCCCGAACTCGTTGAGGCGCTTCCTTGTCCGCGGGTGCATAGGGTAGACTGCCACCATGCCGGTCCGCTCCGCGAGCGCCTGCAACGCGCCCAGAGCCCGGGAGAGGCGCTCCTTGTCGTCTACGTTCTCCTGACGGTGCATCGTCACGAGGAAGAAGTTGCCGCTGCCCAGCCCCCTCCCGACGTCGACCCGGCTTGAAAGCGGCAGGTTCTGCTGGACCGCGTCCACTATCGTGTTGCCAGTCACGCGGACCTTCGAGCCTGGTATCCCCTCCCTTAGGAGGTTGCCCCTGGCAGACTCGGTCGGCGCGAATAGGTAGTCGGAGACGTGGTCCGCGACGATGCGGTTCACCTCCTCCGGCATGGACATGTCGCCGCTGCGGAGGCCCGCCTCGACGTGGCCCACCCTGATGCGCATCTTGGCGGCGGCGAGGGCACCGGCAAGGACCGTGTTGGTGTCGCCCTGGACTAGGACGGTGCCTGGCGCCTCCTCCTTTAGGCAGCCCTCGATCCCGATCAGCATCTTGCCGGTCTCCTCCGCGTGGCTTCCGGAGCCGACGTTGATGTTGAACTCGGGGGCGGGGAGGCGCAGCTGCTCGAAGAATACCTTGTCCATGTTGTAGGAGTAGTGCTGCCCGGTGTGGAGAACGAAGTAGTCCATCGAGAGGCGCTCCAGCTCCCTTATCACAGGGCACATCTTGATGATCTCGGGTCTTGTCCCGAGTATGACTGCAACCTTTTGGGCGGGCATCGCTCTAGTTCCTCTGATGGTTAGATATTGTCCTAGTGCGATATTAATCTGATTTTTAGAACGGCATTGAGTCGCCGCATCCTGGAGGCGATGGCTGCAGACGGGGCGTTGGAAGGGGGCAGCCGGGCGCGGTCCTCCAGCGGCGCCCTCGCAGCTTTAAATAATTGGACGGGGATGCTTCAGTCATGATAGAGATCAAGAGGCTGGGCGAGGAGCGGTGGAGGGAGGTCCGCGATCTGCGGCAGGAGGCACTCGAACGCGAATCGGCAGCATTCTGCAGCGCATACAAGCGGGAGACGACGATGGACGAGGAGGGATGGCGGAGGAGGACGGCGGATACACTGTTCGCGGTCTCGGATGGCAGACCGGTCGGGATGATAGCGCTGGGTTCCGAGGGGGGGCAGAGGGCAGGGAGCGTCGCGTTGCTCTACGGCGTCTACGTCAGGAGGGAGAGCAGGGGGCAGGGCATCGGCAGGAGGCTCGTGGAGGGTGCGATTGAGGCGATATGCGAGAATCCGGAGGTCCGCAGGATCGAACTGACCATCAACGCCTCCGGCCCGAGCGGGGCAGCTGCGGCGGCGCACTTCACGGCGGTAATGAACGTACAGCCGCTCTCCGCGGACCCGTCGATCGGGGGATCGACGACGGACTGGAGGGACATCCCGGACCTCACCAACGCCAGCGGCTTGGTGATAGAGAGGATGCTGGGCGGCAGCCCGGTCGTCAGGGTCGCGTTCAAGCAGCCGCTCGACCTGTGCGGTGCATCCGCTCCTGCGGCGGTAGCCTCCATCGGGACGCTCCTGAAGACAGGAAAAGGAAGTGTCTACCTCGACGTTGATGCAATCCCGGCGCTGAACTCGAGTGCCGAGGTCCGGATGTTCGGGCTCACGGATTACGGTCGCCCGGGCATACTCGTCAACGGCGTCCCGACCGTCATGGTCGGGCAGACCTCCGGCGGACCGGTCTCGGGGCTCGCGTGAATCTCGGTCAGCGGCGAGCTGGCATTCACGGTCTCCGCATGGGCGGAGTTCGTGGCCGACGGGATCGCCCCCTACGCGGTCAGCGTCAGCATGACCGAGGGGCAGTTCACGTCCAACTCCACCCCAACCATAACGTTCAGGGTCAACGACACATTCTCCGGCGTCAACGCCAGCACCGCGGTCATCGCGGTCGACGGCAACTCCACGGGGCTGCAGGTCAACCTGACCGGTAGCTGGGCGTCCGGCCAGACCCGAAAACGCCAATACAGGGCCTGAAAAACTTCGATGTCTCCTACGTTCCGAAAGTTTGGGAGAGGGATGTGGTTGACGAGATCAGGCATGTCTCGCTCATCGAAGTCGAAGAAGCCTCAAGAGAATTGACCCTGCGAGAAGGGATCTTCAGTGGGATCAGCACGGGAGCAACATACATGGTCGCAATGAACGTCGCGAAAGAAAGTGATGACGGCATCATTGTCTTCATTGCCCCAGACGGAGGGGAAAGATACCTCAGCACGGTGCTCTGCAATCCGGAAAAGTGCCTTGAATGCGTTAAGAAATTTGGGCTTCAGTGCTCATATAGTGATGGAAAACCCCTGACGAGAGCCGTCGAAGTAAGGGACGAGATAATGGGTCATGCGCTATAAAAAAGGCATGTTATCGCAAGGAAGCTGGAAGGACCTATTTGGACCCACGACCATCAATTCTGATGGGTGTTATTATTGAAGACCCCCCCTGCGAAACCGCATCGAGATACCTTCTACCTTCGATAAGAGCCATGATAGCCAAGAAACTCATTGAGAAGTATAGGTTCACACAGCAGAAAGCTGCGTCGAGGCTAGGTATGACCCAGTCGGCTATGAGCAAATACCTCAGCGAGAAGCGAGGGGCAATAATCAACGTGAATGAGGAGATAGACAGGCTTGCGGACGGTGTGGTTAAGAGCATCTACGAGGAAAAGATCACGCAGGAGGAGTTCGTTGCACAACTCTGCAATATTTGCATGAAATACAGGAATGACGAGAACATATGCAGGAAACGATAATGTTGGACCCAAGATAAGCGTTAGGCTTTTGCGTTTTCTTCTGCTTGCAGGTTCGGAGGTATCATTGGCGCAAGGCAAAGTAAGTTGACAGCCAGGCCACATACCGTATTTCTGACTCCTTATTTTAGAGGCGTTCATATTGGCGAGCCATAGGCGTCCTCAAATGTCCCTACGCCCCTGCCCAAGTCGATTAAATCGATTTTTTGACCACTCACTTCAAGGTAAAATTCTTCCGTGGTTACTGCGTACTCTATGTAAACTTGTGAACCGCCTCCTTCCATAATGAATTTTTTTGTTGCATAAGAATTCAGCACAATTCTGATTTTTTTGTCGGCATCTTGCCCTTCAATGGTCCATACGGAATTTTTTCCTTCTTTTTTTGAAATTTTAATACGCGGCTTCTTAAATTCGATGATCTTTTTTTGCTTGTTGTCGTAAAAATTCACTGATCTATGGAAATACTTATTCGAGTCTTTTCCTGCTTTAAGGCAGAAGAATGAGGCTGATGATCCGTTTTTGAAGAATAGCCTGCCCCAATGGAATGGCCCAAACGGTGCTATGCCAATGACTTTCTGCAAGTGCGCGGTGCCTTTGAATTCCTTTCCCAGCACGATACCGTCCGCTTCTGAAAAAACATCTACCCAAGCCATGCCAAACGGAGGTATGAATATGCCATGCGCAGCGCAGTCCTTAAGATATTCTCCTTTTCTCATGTTAAGATCAATAATGTTGCCCACCTTCAGCTCATAATTGGGGTACCCCCCGGCAAGCATTATTTCTTGACTTGTGACTTCAGAAATTAGCGCCTTTCTGCCCGGAAAGACCGTCGTTATGGCGTTTGTATCTCCTAAATCATGCAATTCGTTTCCATCAAATATCCAGCCAGCGGTAGCAGCTTGAAATTGATTTTTGCCCAGTCGCTTAAGAACGATTTTTTTGTCGTTAAAAATCATGCTTTGGCCGTTTTTTCGGAATATTAATATCATCAACTGCACTGGCATTTCGCCTTCCCGACCAAAAAAAAGGAGCCACCAGTATTCCTTGCCCAGAGGGGGGAACAGCTCAGTGCTGTACATAACACGATCCAATATTTCATTGCTCACATTAATTCCATTTATGGAGGCGAGTTTTCGCAGGAGTCCGTACGTTTTATTGATCTTTTTTAGATCACTTCCTTTCTCATTTATGCTGTTAAGAATCCCCGCGGAATTCGAACTGGGCTTATTCAATTGTCCGCTCATAATTCATCATGCCATATTTCTTATCTTTTTTATGAGGAACGCGATGCCAAACTCGGTGCCTATTGCAGCACCTAATCTGAATAACTTCCAAACATGCGTTAGACCCAATGAAGACTTTGCCAAGAAAGTGAAAAAAATGAGGATGCTAAACGGCGTAGCGTTGTTAACTGCGGTTATCGCTTCATTCAGATCGATGTCTATATTTATTGTCGCATTGTCTTGCTTCCCAGAAATAGCGGTCATGTATCCAACAACACAACTGCTGTGGCGCTCGGTTTTTATGATATAGCTAACAGGAGGACGCTCATTGTACCTTAAGGTGCACTGAATTTTTTGTGAACCCAGAATCCCAAGAAACCGCGACAGGTCTATGACATCATGTGCATCGATCTTCCTCTCAGACTCTTCATCCTCGGCATCTATGACGGCGTCTAGGATTGTCTTAAGATGGTTCTCAAGTGTATCGTTTCGTAGATCATAACCAGCATTTTTGCCAAAGGCAAGTTTCTCATAAAGGTCATCCGTGAATTCCATCAACGTCGCCTTCTTGCCTGTTCGTTTTTGCAGAATTTGAGCACGGTCTAAAAGCGTATTCATCGTCCAGAATCTTACCATGCAATACGTTTCTAGCTCTTCCAATCGCCTTCTGTCTATGCTACCCGGGTCGAAAACGGAATGCATTTCGTCATATTTTGTCCAGTCATGCTCTACAATCAAGCCTTTCTTGTTGAGGTTGTTGTAAAATTCAGTCCCGGGAAATGGAGTTGCGATGCCGAATGCGGCATTCATTAGGCCCAATTCCTTTGCATAAACTGGAAATTGTTTTATTTCATCTTCGGTTTGACCGGGCAAACCAATAACGATTGTGCCTGATGCGTTAGCACCGTTATCGCGCAGGATTTTTATAGCTTTTTTCTGCAATTCAACGGTTATTCCCTTTCGGGTGTCATTCAAATCTTCCATTTTTGGGCTCTCGATCCCCAATTCAAAGCTATGAAAGCCGTTGTCACACATTTTTTTGACGAGTTGAGGATTA
Organism: Candidatus Methanomethylicus oleisabuli; assembly: GCA_001717025.1. Taxonomy (GTDB): domain Archaea; phylum Thermoproteota; class Methanomethylicia; order Methanomethylicales; family Methanomethylicaceae; genus Methanomethylicus; species Methanomethylicus oleisabuli. The sequence goes on from MAGU01000074.1 coordinate 18,816, forward strand.
TAGGCAATGCTATCCACTCTCGCCATGACGGAGAATTGGATGTCCAGCTTATGTTCGTGCAGCAGATCGCACAGGCTGTCGGTTTTTTCAGGGTCACCCATGAAATTTGGGTCTACGGCAAGTATTCGCAAAGGGGCGCCATTGTGGAAAGATACGATCTCTAACAGCTCTTTCATTATGTTTTCGGGAGAGCGGAAACGCTGGTGACCTTTGTTCATAACTGGTTCGCAGCAAAAATTGCATTGCCCCCAGCAGCCCCGAGATGTGCAGATCACATCCACATCTCTTCCTTTTTTGCGCACGCTGTGGTAATTATGCCTTCTCAGGTGTCGGGCGGGGAATGGTAATGAATCCAAGTCTTGAATCGATGGACGATTTTCGTTGTTGATTACCACTCCATCTTCTTTATAGGAAATCCCTTGAACGCCCCTTGAGCACCCCCTCTGAACCAATTCCCTCATCGTATACTCGCCTTCGCCACGAATCACCATATCAACCTGCTGATTTGATAGCAACACTTTGGGGATAAGGGTTGGATGGTATCCGCCCAGCACAGTTGCGATGTCATTCCTCGTAGCAAGGCTAGCGAGGCTTAACCCTTCGTTGTGCTCTGTTGCCGACATGGTAATTCCCACTAAATCAGGGCGGAAAAGATTAAGATAATACTCGAATGGGTATTGCTCAAATTCCATGTCGATTATGTTTACATCTTCGACGACCTCCTCAATTGAGGCGGCGATGTATTCCAATCCAATTGGTATCTGATTCAGCGCAAAGCCCAAGCCTTTTCTTCCCTTTGGCTTGACCAATAAAACTCTTCTGTAAGCCATCTTAAGATCCCCTTTTAGGGTACCCCTGCCGCGTTCCATACCAAGTCTCTTGCAATTTTTCCATGTTTTCTCCAGTAGTGGAGACCGGCAAAGAGACCGATTGACGGCAGGAGGAGGTCTACAATGCCGAAGTGGAGAAGAGGATTATTGATCCGGTATTCTAAGAAAGAGGATTTCCAAATTCGCACATTATACTCCCAACAATCAGAGAGTAATTCCCATCGCAATTTTGAAAGCGCATTTAGTTCTGCGCCGCATTGATCTTCGAGCAGGCACTTTTCTAGTGGGACGAAGAGTAATGGAACAAAGAAGGCATTGTATTTGTTGAGGTCGTCAATCAACTCGATGGTTTTTAGCACATCGTCTTCAGTTTCATCCGGCAACCCTATTATCAGAGTCGCGAGCGGATACCAATTATTGTCATTCAGTATTCCAAAAGCTTGGCTTACCAACTCCGTCCAGCCTTCAGGCTTAAAGGGGAGGGATTTGCCCGCCATGTATTTCTGTATAAGGCGGGGGCTTCCGGTTTCTATCCCCGTCTCAGCCGTCACAATAGGTTTTCCATGGATGCCATACCAATTCCTATTGATCAGCATCTCCGATGCTGCCCGAACCATTCCCGGATCATAAACGACCGGGGCCAATGACATATGGGCAGGTTGGACGGCTTTCACTCCAGGATATGAGGCAACCTTTCCAAGTAGACCTAATACGGCTTCGCGGTTTGGGATAAAGCCGTCGTTTTTTGCACCGTACATGAAAATATCTTCCGTGACAAGAGTGACCCGTCCGGTCCCTTCTTTGACGTTGGTCTCAACCTCTTTCAAGATCATGTCAAGCGGCAAGTCTCTCCTTCTTTGCATAGTGGGCGTGCAGAATTGGCAGTTTCTTCCACACCCTCGTGATATCTCGACGCATCCATGGATTGATGCGTGCTTTATGGAAGATATTTTTCCATTTACGGGATTTTCCTCAGCACGAACTACTTGCGAAAGATCTTCTCCATTGGAGGCTTTGGCGAAGAGTTCTGCAATAGTTTTTTCGCTTCCGCCAATAACAATGCTATCAATATCATAT
>MAGU01000075.1 GCA_001717025.1 Candidatus Methanomethylicus oleisabuli
GGTATTTGTAAAGATCGTTTGTGAACACGGCTATCAGGCCATCTCTCTTTAGGGCATCCCTCAGCCCAGCGTTATATTTCTGGAAGAACCCTTTGCTCTCACATTCCTCTTTCAATTCACTATCCAGTATCTCCTTTTTCAGCTCCTGGGGAAGCAAAACGGCGTCCGTGACCCCGGGAATCTTGAGTAGCCTGTCCATGAGCTTGGCTAGTGTCGAGTCCGCAAGCGACATTTGCACCCTTTCCTTAACGTAGCGTATATATGACCGCGCTTTATATGTGCTTTTAATAGCTGTGGCATATGGCGCCATAACTAAGCTCCTAGGGTGTGGGCTCGTTGTATGGAATCGCTATAGACATCGGCACAAGCGGCATAAGGCTGCAGGCATTGGACCTATCGAAATCCGAGGTAGAGGCGACTGCCATAACTCTCAGACACCCCCTTCCAGGGGCAAACGTCATAGATCACCTTCATTTTGCCATAGAGGTGGGCGTGCCGGTTGCACACGGCCTAATAATCGATACGATCAACAAGCTTCTGGAGCTCGTCAACATAGACGTCTCAGCGGTGGAGCGTGTAGCCGTGGATGGCAACCCCACCCAGCTCTCCCTCTTTCAGAACTCCGAGATAAGGGACCTTGCATATTGGGGGGAGCATGCCATGAGGGACATGGGCATAAAGCCGCAGGATAGGGACGCTCGCATCATCAAGGCCGGGAAACTCGGCCTGAAGGTAAACCCAGAGGCAGACGTCTACATACCGCCAGGCGTGAAGCACGAAATCGGCGCAGACGCCCTTGCCATGTTGGTAAAATCAGGAGTCCTTGACCGAAGGGGAGTCTCGCTTGTTACGGACTTCGGCACAAATGCCGAGATCGCATTGGTCATAGATGGCGAGGTTTATACCTGCTCGGCTGCCGCCGGGCCAGCCATCGAGGGACAGAGGATCGAGAGGGGGATGCTCGCTTCACCAGGCGCAATCTGTGATCTCAACCCTGCCGTTGGGGGGTGGGGCTGTAAGGTCTTGAACGATCAGCTTCTAGCGGAAGATGGGAATGTCGTTGATCCTGCAAGCGGGGCGGTGGTGTCCAAGGGGGCAATGGACCAGAGGGCCACCGGCATTACAGGAACAGGAGTGATCGCCCTAATTGCCCTCGGTCTCAAGGATGGCCTCATAAAGTTGCCAAACATACAAACTGAGAACAAACGCCTCAACATGCAGGATGGAATCTACTTTACGAAGAGGGACCTCGTTGAGGCTGGTAAGGCAATTGGCGCCTTCAGGGCTGGCCACATCGCCCTCTGCGAGGAGGCGGGCATAATGATCAACAATATTGATACATCGTACATGGCAGGCGCCTCCGGTTTCTATGTAGACGCATTGAAGTCTATGGATGTAGGGCAGATACCCGCCTGCTCGCGCAGGGTCTTTCAGATCGGGAACACCTCGCTCGGAATGGCCAAGGACATCGTGCTAAAGCCCGAACTGCTTGATGACCTCCAAAGGATGGCAAACGGCATCCGCGGCCATCACATAATGCTTGCAACATCAAAAGTTTTTGAGAAGGCATATACCCTCGAACTCGCCTACTGGGATGAGGGGATGCCCCTCTCCATTTATAACGAGTATCTCAGGCGCTACGGATACTCTCCTATGCCGCCTAGGTCAAAGAGCGTCGAAGTCCAAAGGGTGCATTCAAGGGACATCCCTGAATTGGGGAAAGGAGGGCTCAAGGTCCTCAGAGAGCTCGGCATGATCCTGAGTGCAGAGTTTGAAGGGTGTACCGGCTGTGAGAGTTGCCTGAAGAGCTGCAATGAAGGTGCCATAATGCTGGAGAAGGTTGGGGACCGCTTTAAGGTCGTGATAAAATCCGAGAAGTGCGATGGCATGGCATGCCTGCGCTGTCAAGCGGCATGCCCCCAAGGGGCATTCAAATTCCAAGATCTCTTGCATGACTAACTAACTACATCACGGGATGTGGCACTGGCATGGCATCTCTTTTTGATAAGCATAGCATGTTTGGCAGATTTTTTGTTGCAGCTCATTGTGGGTCAATGCATCTTCGTGAATGCCCTTAGCTATGCTCTCGCCTAGCGCTCTTATCTCCGGAGTAAATGTGGCGTTCTCTCCCCGTTGATCTCTCAGATACCTGCTCATTGCCGATTGCGTGAGGCCCAATTTTTTCGCAGCTGAGGTTTGTGTGTAATTGTATTTCTCCATGAGTATCTTGGCTATCGATGCGCGGATGGCTGGGACATAAGCCCGCGTCATGAGTTCGCATGGCTGTCGCATTGAACTTCAACTCATATGCTATGGCATTACTTTTTTGTATTGCATCAACAAGCTCTATTTAAATTTATTTTGTACTTCATGCATCAATAGCTGCAGTCAATTCGCGCCCCCTTCACATTTAGCCAGCCTGGCATTACTGCAAAATGGTGAAACAAAGCAATTTGCCGGTTCGCGTGGCATGAGGAAGTGCTGCTTAGTCGCCTCCAGTCCGGAACCTTGGACGATCCGCTTCTGCAAGCGCGTATCCACCGGTCGTTTCCGCCCTGGGCATGCGCGCCCGCACCCAAACGTGTAGGCGCCAACGATCACCTGGCCTGCCTTACCTTCATCACACGCCATCTGCAAGACGCAGCTATCCACCGCCGTACCGGCAAGATCAACCAACTAAGTTGATAACGTAATGGGCGCTCCTATGCTGCTGTGAACCTTCCGCTGGAATAGCTCCTCCTGCCTACAATGAAGCAAAGGATAAATGGGGTAGTGCGAGACGTCTCTATGCCTTCCGCTTGCTCGAGGTTTGAAAACCAACTGATGTCCTGGTGATGAATGGTTGACCCCAAAGGAACGCGTTCTGAGCGCCATCCGCGGCGAGGAGACCGACCGCGTTCCAGCATCGTGCGTGACGCAACTGGGGCTCGTCGAAGCGATGGAGATTACCGGCGCTAGATGGCCCGATGCCCACCGGAACGCCGATGCTATGGCACTCTTGGGCGCCTCGTTGTACCGGATAGCCGGCCTCGAGGCCGCGAGGATACCCTTCTGCCTCACGGTCCAGGCAGAGGCGATGGGGTGCCCTGTCGACTTGGGCACGATGGAGCAGACCCCTGCCGTCGTAGGGCCGGCATTCCGGTCTGTCGATGGCGCGTCCTTGCCCGAAGGGTTCATTGGCAGGGGCAGGATCCCTGCCGTTCTGAAGGCGACTAGGATGCTGCGCGATGAGCACCCTGACCTGCCTGTGATCGTAGGAATCGAGGGCATCTGCACCTTGGCGGGTCACCTTGTGGGCATAGAGCGCCTCATGAGGTGGTCGATCGTGGAGAGGGACCGCGTGGCCAGGATGCTGGACCTCGCCATGCAGGCGAACACGGCCTACGCCGTGGCACTCATCGCTGCAGGCGCCGACGTCATATGCGTCTCGGACCCGACCGCCTCACCAGACCTTCTGAGCCCGCGTGACTTCGCATCCCTCATCAAGCCGAGGCTGAAGGGGGTCGCTGACGCCATACGGAAGAGCGGCGGTCTCGGCGTCCTCCACGTATGTGGCAGGGCCCAGCGCATCTGCAAGGAGATGGCCGAGACCGGCTTCGATGGGCTTAGCGTCGAGGAGAGGGTCGACATCGCCCAGGCAAGGGCGCTCATCGGCGCGCCCAGGCCCGCCCTCATTGGAAACGTCGCCGCTGCTGGGAGCCTCTTCTCCGGAACCGCGGGCGACGTCCTGCAGGAGTCGAAGCGCGCACTGATGGCAGGCGTCAGCGTCCTGGCGCCCGGCTGCGGACTTGTAGCGAGGACGCCGCTCGCGAACATAAGGGCACTCGCCGAAGCCGCCGTCAGATCACCGCTCCAAAGCGTGCGCCTTCCGCGTGGCACCGCCTAGTTCCATATGCCCCTCGCTCGGCTATCCGCCGGCTGCGCCCTATGAGACGGCGCTAGCCAGACAAGCGTTCGGCGCCAAAGCAAGCCGGCCGAAGCCCGCCCGCCTGGCCGTCTACATTAACAAGTCTGAGGTAACCCCCTGCTCAAGTAGGTCCCTCGCGCAGGTAAGCGACTGTGCCGTACGGCTGTAGGGACAGCGCGCAATCGCCCTTCCCCGCGAAGGAGATGGGTCCCTGCTCCTGCCCGTTCCCGCCGTACTCCTTTCTGTTGGAGCATATTGCGAGGTGCCATTCCCCGTCCGGAAGCGCGAGCTCAACCTTCATCTTGGATGGGCTGAACGACATGGCGACCACCGACGACTGGCTCCCTGCCTTCTTCCTTAGCGCCAGGACATCCCCCGGCAGCATCTCAGATGCCGCGTCCCGCCTTGCCACCACGCCAAGCGAGGGGCGCTTCTTGCGGAGCGCGACGAGGTCCCGATACCACCTAAGGATGCTGTCGTGAGGCGCAGATAGCCGCTGCGCGATGTCTATCTTGCTGCGCTCGAAGGTCTTGGGGTCCTGCGGGTCCGGGACATCCAGTCTCCAGTTGAACTTCCTGAACTCATTCCTTCGTCCTCTTCGAACTGCCTCGATAAGGTTAGGATCAGAGTGGCTGACGAAGAACTGGAAGGGCGCGCCCTCCGCATACTCCTCGCCCATGAACAGCATCGGTATGTATGGCGATAGCAGAGTGGCAGCAGCGGCGAGCCTCAGCGCCTCAGGCGTCAGCACCGCGCAGAGTCTGTCGCCCATCGCCCTGTTCCCCACCTGGTCGTGGTTCTGCGAGAATACCACAAACTTATCGCACTCGAGGCCGTCAGCCGGTCTCCCGAAGCTCCTCCTGCGGAAGCCGGAATACTGCCCCTTGTAGACAAATCCCCTGTTGTATGCCTCCTCGAGGTGCCGCAGCGTCCCGAAGTCTGAGTAGTACCCATCCGCCTCTTCGGTGAGGCGCGAGTGCAGCGCATGGTGGAAGTCGTCAAGCCACTGGGCATCCATGCCATATCCGTGCTCCCCGCGCCCCCTCACGATCCGGGGATCGTTGAGGTCGCTCTCAGCTATCAGGAACGCCCTCCTGCCCTCCTCTTCTGCCCGCGCACCCACCCTCTCCGAGAGCTCCTCGAGTATGTGCTTCGCAGAGGAGTCGTATATGCTATGCACCGCATCGAGGCGTAGCGCGTCGAAGTGGTATTCGGATACCCAGTAGAGGGCGTTCTCCACCACAAACCCCCTCACGAAGTCCGAGTCGGCGCCATCATAGTTGAAGGCAGGTCCCCACGGCGTCCTATACCTGCTTGAGAAGTATGGGCCGAACTGCCCAAGGTAGTTTCCCTCCGGTCCAACGTGATTATAAACCACATCCAACACTGCTGCCATGCCTGCCCTGTGGAGCTCGTTCACGAGCGTCTTCAGCCCCCGCGGCCCACCATACGTGTTCTGCGGGGCATAGAGGCTGACGCCGTCATACCCCCAGTTGCGCCCGCCCGGGAACTGCCCCACCGGCATCAGCTCGACCGCGTTGACGCCGAGCTCGTCCCTGAGGTAGCCGATGAATGGGATTATCGCCTCGAAGGTGCCCTCGCGAGTGAAGGTGCCGGTGTGCAGCTCATACATGATGTAGTCCCTCAGCTCCATCCCACGCCAGCCTGCATCTGCCCACCTGAAGGTCATGGGGTCTACCACGCACGAAGGCCCGTGGACCCCTTCCGGCTGAGACCTCGATACGGGGTCAGGCATCCCCCTGCCCCCATCGAGGCTGAAACAGTATCTCGTCCCATCCCCCGCCCCCTCGACCGATGCGCTGAACACCCCGCTGCGCTGGGTCATGGGATGGGCCGTCTCCCCTTCACCTATTATCTTCAGGTCCACCCCATTCGCGTAGGGCGCCCACACGCGGAAGTCGCATCTGCCATTGAGCAGGCTGCTGCCGAGTCGAGTGCCCGAACGTTCACCCTCAGATTTGGTGCGCATCTTGTGGCTTGGCAAGGTAAAGTCTCCATAAAATGCAGAGATTACTTCCACTCTTACCTAACTATGCATTCAAAAATATAGCTTGTTCGCTATCATGGCTATGGACAATTACTCTTTTATTCTTTGGAGCATTTTAAAATAGTGGTGGAATCGATATACGTCAAGCCGTTCAGACCGTTTTGTATGCATCCACGGCCACTTCTATCAGCCGCCCCGGGAGAATCCTTGGCTCGAGGAGGTCGAGTTGCAGGAGTCCGCCTACCCGTTCCATGACTGGAACGCTAGGGTGACCGCGGAATGCTACGCCCCCGCCTCGGCGTCAAGGATAATGGACTCGAGCAACCGGATAATCGCCATTGTAAACCTGTACTCCAAGATAAGCTTCAACTTCGGCCCGACCCTGCTCTCATGGTTGGAGAAGCACGAGCCTGATCTATATATGGCGATAATCGACGCCGACCAGCGGAGCAAAAAGCGATTCTCCGGGCACGGCTCAGCCATAGCCCAGGTCTATAACCACATGATCATGCCTCTGTGCAACCAAAGGGACAAGCGCACACAGGTCATATGGGGGATAAGTGACTTCAAGAAGCGATTCAACCGCATGCCTGAAGGCATGTGGCTCGCCGAGACCGCCGTAGACAACGCCACCTTAGAGGCACTTGCCGAGCAGGGTATCAAGTTCACGATCCTTGCACCCCACCAAGCTGCACGCGTGCGGAGGATTAGCGAGCAGGGGTGGACGGATGTATCCGGGGGGAAGATTGATCCGAAGAGGGCGTATCTCTGCAACCTCCCTTCAGGAAAGTCGATTAGTGTCTTCTTCTACGACTGGCCCGTCTCGCACGATGTGGCATTCTCCCGTCTCCTAGACAACGGCAAGGACTTTGCGAAGAGGCTGACCAAGACCTTCACGAACGATCGCTACCCGCAACTGGTAAACATCGCCACGGACGGCGAGACCTATGGCCACCACCATCGCTTCGGCGACATGGCACTCGCCTACTGCCTATACTACCTCGAGTCCAACAACATGGTCACCATGACAAACTACGGCGAATTCCTTGAGAGGTTTTCACCGGAGTACGAGGTTCAGATATATGAGAACACTTCTTGGAGCTGCTCCCATGGGATTGAGAGGTGGAGGCGCAACTGCGGCTGCAATATGGGCAAGTTACCTAGCCAGGAGTGGCGGAAGCCGCTCCGCGAGGCTATGGACTGGCTCAGGGACGTCCTAGCGCCGCTCTACGAGAGCGCCCTCTCAAAGTACTCTATGGACCCGTGGGCATCAAGGGACGATTATATAGACGTCATACTCGACAGGTCTGAGGTCTCTATGGACGCCTTCTTCGAGAGGAATGCAAGACATGGGCTCTCGCTGGATGAGCGTCGCCGGGTGCTCAACCTGCTCGAATGCCAACGGCACGCAATGCTTATGTACACGAGCTGCGGCTGGTTCTTCGATGATATCTCAGGGATCGAGACCGTACAGGTTATGAAGTATGCTGCAAGGACGATCCAGCTCATGAGGGCGGTCTTTGGTGTCGATCTAGAGAAGAGCTTCCTTGAAAAGTTGGTAACCGCCAAGAGCAACATTCCGGCTTACGGCGACGGCGCAAGGATATACGAGACGATGATCAAGCCGTTGTGCGTTGATCTTGTGAAGGTAGGTGTTCACTACGCCATCTCCTCTATCTTCAACAGGATCGAGCCGGGTCCATCAAAAGTCTACTGCTATGCCGTCAATGATGAGGTGTACAACCGCTACCATTCAGGGCGGCAGGTGCTTATTACCGGCAGGTCGAGGATAACCTCTGAAATAACACTCGATGAGCAGGTCGTAAGCTATGCCGTCCTTTGGCTCGGGGACCAAAACCTCTTTGGCGGGGCTAGGCAATTCATCAACGATGATGTTTTCAACTCGATGTGTGAGAGCGTCACGGAGCCGTTCAAGAGAGGGGAGATACACCGCACGATAGCACTAATCGATGACCTATTCACGAAGGGTCAAAGCACACCTTGTACCCTGAAGAACCTATTCAAAGATAAGCAGATTGCCATAAGCAAGGTCATATCTGAGCTTGCACTCAAGAGGTCGATATCGCGCTATAGGGAGATCTATGACGACTGCCTGCCGATCATGCTATTCCTAAAGGAGATCGACCTCGCACTGCCCCTTGAGATGCAGTCTGCTGCCGAGGTGGTGCTGACCAACGCGATACGGGATGCGCTACGGCTGAAGGATATCGATCTTGATCTTCTGACAGCAATAGTCGAGCAGGCAGAGCGCCTCGACGTCAACATCGACCGTATGATGATCAGCCTCGACGCTCAGAGGAGGGTGGAGTCAGAGATGGAGGCAATCTCAAAGGAGCCGGATGACCTCTTCCGTATAGCGCAGACCGCCGCGCTGCTCAACCTACTTTTAAAGTTGAAGCTATCCCTCAATCTGTGGCATGCCCAGAACGAGGCATTCTCGATCATAAGTCAGTACTACGCCTTTATGGAGCGGCGCGCCAAGCACGGCGACGGGGGGGCGGATCGGTGGCTCGCCTCATTCCGCGAACTCTGCCTGCTGCTAGGAGTAAAGGTCTGACCATGCGCACGCCGGTTGCTACCTACCGCTTGCAGCTCAGCTCGGACTTCGGCATCTCAGACGCCGCCCATGTTGCAAGGTATTTGCGCCGCCTAGGCATCAGCCACGTCTACGCCTCTCCGGTGTTCAAAAGCAGGCGAGGCAGCCCCCACGGCTACGATGTTGCCGACCCAAACCGGATTAACGACGAGCTCGGATCCGAGGATGACTTCGAGGGGCTCGTTGAATCGATAAACTCACTTGGCATGGGGTGGATCCAAGACATCGTCCCGAACCACATGGCATTCGACTCGGATAACCCTTACCTCCGGGAGCTCCTCGAGCTTGGAGCACACTCTGAATTTCGCAGCCTCTTCGACATCGATTGGGATCATCCATCCGCGCCCCTTAAGGGTCGGCTTCTTGCGCCGTTCCTCGGGAACCCCTTAGAGAGGTGCCTCCGAAAAGGCGAGATACGGCTGGAATATGATGGCGCATTCATGATAAACTACTTCGAGGTATCGCTACCTGTAAGCATCTGGTCGTACGCTCAAATCCTAGAACCAGTTCTGAAGAGCGGGCACAAAAAAGGCATCAAGGCGGGCGAGATCGGGAGGGTGCTGGGAGATGTGCGCTCAGGAGCGGATCCGCGCGTACAGGCGCAAGTGCTGAAGGCGCTTCTTGGCGGCTCTTTCGCAACCAATGAGCCATTTTGTGCGGCAGTAGGCGACGCCGTTCGAAGCATAAACTCTGACGCAACCCGTCTCCGACGCCTCCTGCGGTTGCAGAACTTCAGCCTCTCTTACTGGCGGTCGGCTAAGAGACAGATAAACTACAGGCGCTTCTTCGACATAGGGGGGCTCATCTGTGTCCGTGTAGAGGATAAGAACAACTTCGACTTAACTCATCGAATGATAAGTCGCTTGCATAGCCAGTTTCGCGACTTCGGAGTCCGGGTCGATCATATAGATGGGCTCCGCGATCCTGCTGCCTACATCGAACGGCTCAGGGGAATCATAAATGATGCCTACCTGGTCGTCGAGAAGATACTGGTCCCAGGAGAGGCGCTAAAGGACTGGCCGATACATGGCACGACTGGTTATGACTTCCTGAACGCACTAAACAGCATATTTATCGACCCATCAGGAGGCAGGGCGCTGAGCGAGTTCTACAGGAGTAGCATCAGCAGGACGCCCTTCGGGGAGACCGTCTACAGGTGCAAGAAGGCTGCCATTAGGAGCCTCTTTTCCGGTGATGTTGACAATATTGCGCGCATGTTTGCTGCGGAGCTAGGCGTGGCATCTGCCGCTAGACGGAGGCGACTGAAGGCCGCCCTCACTGAGGTGCTGTGCGCCTTCCCTGTCTACCGCACATATCTTGCGGAGGGCGGTCAGAGCGAGGCGGACCGTCGTTTGATCATGGGCGCCATCTGCGCCTCCAAGGATCGCCGCGCCGACCTGTCGAACGAACTTGACCAGATCAAAGAACTCCTCGTTGACGCCAAATACTCGGAAAAAGCCCTCTCGTGCTTTATGAGGTTACAGCAGTACTCCGGGCCTGTTATGGCGAAGGGAGTGGAGGACACCGCCCTCTATAGGTACGCCCCACTCGTATCTGCTAACGAGGTTGGCGGCTCGCCCAAAACCCTTGGTTCAGAGCCGTCCTCTTTGCACTCGTTCAACAGGCGCCGACGAGCGAGTTGGCCACTGGCGATGAGCGCCACCTCTACACACGACACGAAGAGGGGAGAGGATGTCCGGGCAAGAATCAACGTCATCTCGGAGTTCCCATCAGAGTGGACGCAGAGGATGCGCACCTGGACTAGGCTGAACCGGCCTCTCAAGTCAAGGGTCAAATCGAGGCTGGCTCCTGACCGGATAGAGGAGGTCTTACTCTATCAGACCATGGTAGGCGCATTCCCATTCGACGAGTTAGCGGCAACCAACTTCACCTCTAGGCTGGCAGACTACATGATCAAGGCTGTAAGGGAGGGGAAGGTAAACAGCTCGTGGATGCACCCAAACGAAGAATACGAGACGGCAGTGGCCTCCTTTATTACCCGATTGCTGAACGCTAGAGGCGGAGATCCGTTTCTGAACGACTTCCTGCCATTCCAGCGCAAAATCGCGTTCTACGGCATGCTCAATTCACTCTCCCAGGTCGTATTGAAGATAGCGTCTCCTGGCATACCTGACTTTTATCAGGGGTCAGAGTTATGGGACCTCAACTTGGTGGACCCTGACAATCGCCGCCCCGTTGACTTTGAGATGAGGGATGCGCTCTTGGATCAGATGATCGGTATGTCGGGGCGCGGCGATAGCCTGGCGAACCTCATGGCATGCTACAGGGATGGCAGAATAAAGCTATATTCGATCAACCGCGCCCTGAGGCTCCGCAACGAATATGCCGCGGTCTTTAGTCTGGGCGATTATGTCCCGCTTCAGGCGGAGGGGCGTTTCCAACAAAATATCGTGGCATTCTGTAGGAGGGAACGCGATGATTGGGTGTTGGCGGCGGTCCCCCGCCTCCTCTCGCACGTCTGTGCAGAAGGCGAGTTTCCACTGGGTGAGGCCAGGTGGGAGAACACTACGATAAGGCTGACCGAAGGGATGCCCCACTCATGGCGCGACGCCTTCTCCGGCAAGGAGGTTGTTGCCTCGCGGCATAATAGCGATTATATACTGCAAGCCTCTGATTTATTTGAGAGGTTTCCAGTCGCATTATTGGCGAACCGTTGAACGCATCTTATCCGAGTGACCAACGATGGGCGCTTTGACTAAAAGGGCATCCGGAGTTCTGTTGCCAATCACCTCGATCCCATCCCGATTTGGGATAGGCGACCTAGGCCCTGAGGCGCATAATTTTGTCGATAAACTAGCGGAGTCTGGACAGACGTACTGGCAGGTGTTGCCGCTGAACCCAACAAGCCCGGAGTGGGGCAACTCCCCTTACACATCTTGCTCCAGCTTCGCAGGAAACCAGCTTATGATCAGCCCTGAGCAGATGGTAGCGGACGGTTTGATCGACAATGCTGCCGCACCGGATCTCGGGGCACCGCCAGACCGCATCGACTACGCTTCCGTAACCGCTTATAAATCCGCTCTTATGAGGCTGGCATACCGCCAATTCAAGGAGAACTATAGCAATTTCCGGAGCGATTACGAAGAATTTCTTGCTGGCGAATCTTGGATAAACGACTATGCGCTCTTCAAGGCACTTAGAGCGGGCAGTGGCATTCCTTGGTACCTCTGGGCTGTGGAAGTCAGGGACCGGGATCCCCGCACCCTCTCCGATAAAGAGTGGATGCTCAGGGAAGATGTTGGTCTTGAGAAGTTCACGCAGTTCATATTCTTCAGGCAGTGGGCGTCCCTGAAGCAGTATTGCCGGGAGAGGGGCATCTCAGTCATCGGAGACCTTCCATTCTATGTCAGCTACGACAGTGCTGATGTCTGGACCGACGGCCGGTTCTTCCAACTTGATCCATCAAGGAGGCCGAAGTACGTGAGTGGTGTACCTCCTGACTACTTCAGCACGAGCGGTCAGCTGTGGGGGCATCCGGTCTACGACTGGGACGCGCTCAGGTCGACCGGCTTCGAGTGGTGGATCAGGCGGGTCACTCACAACATGAAGCTCTTCGACCTGCTTCGCATCGACCACTTCAGGGGGCTCGTGGCATACTGGGCAGTGCCCGCCAACGAGAAGACCGCGACCAACGGCAGGTGGGAGCGCGTGCCGTCTGAGTTCTTCAGCACCCTCAGGAGGGCATTCCCTTCGCTCCCCTTCATTGCCGAGGACCTCGGCATAATCACCGACGACGTGCGGCAGGCGCTCTCGTCGCTTGGTCTGCCCGGCATGAAGGTCCTTATCTTCGCCTTCGACTGCGACGAGAACAACCTGAACCTGCCTAAGAACCACGTCAAAAACTGCGTAGTCTATACTGGAACTCATGACACAAACACGGTCAAGGGCTGGTTCATGAACGAGGCGAACAACGACGTGCGGCAGTGCCTCTTCCGTCATCTGGGGAGGGCTGTCTCTGAGGCGGAGGTAAGCTGGGCGCTAATTGAGATGGCATCTGCATCGAACTCGGACCTTTGCATCATCCCGCTCCAGGACATGCTTTCGCTTGGGTCGGAGGCCCGTCTTAACAACCCCGCCGTCACGCTAAACAATTACGTCTGGCGGTGCGGGGAGGCACATCTGCCCCACGAGCCGTTTGTGCGGCTTGGCGAGCTGACCAAATCGACAAACCGGTCGCGTAGTTGCTGACCTCTCGCTGCTAGCTTGAGAAGAACTCCTTCAGCTTATCCTTTAGGAACCAGCCTACGACTATGCCGACGGTCACACCCATGAATATCGCCACGCCCCACGCGAATGCTTGGGCGACGGTATACAGGATGGTCACGTCCATGCCAAGCTGGGACATAACCAACGTGATCACAATGAAGTACAGAATTACCTTAACGAGGTTCGCTATCATGTCCAGATAGAATGCCTCCCTATGCTCGGGCGCCGCCCCCTTCTTTATCAGATCGCCGGCAACGTCAGCGATTATAGCTCCAACCACCAGCATTATTATCCCGCCTATCAGGTTCGGCAGGAATGCAAGCACGCTCTCCACCGGGCCATTTATCGCCGGCACATCGATTGCTTTGAAGGCAAGCAGCACGCTGACTGCATATATCGACCACTTCGCAATTGCCTTGAAGAAGTCTGCAGTCGTTAACCCCGCCCTTATCACCGACCTCCCAATCGCGGTCTTGCGCATAATGGGGTCAACACCGGTCTTTGCGACTATCTTGCCTACCAGCGCACCGACAAGCCTTCCAATAACCCAGCCCGTAATTACGACTAGCGAGAAGATCAACGCTTTATAGCCGATGGTAATGAGCAGGTCAACAAACTCCGGTAGGCTGATGATTTGGCCTGCATTAACTAACGATAACATATCCAGTCAGAAATCTGTTCGCATGATATTTAAATCTATTTTAGAATCGTTCATAAAAGAAAAACGTTTTTAAATGATCAGGGGCGCCTCATTAACAGAGGCTTGGAATGAATCATAGCTGATTCGGCCGCCTCGCATGAGGTACCACAGGATGGACGCCTCCGATCAAGCTCCAGACAGTGTCGCTCTATGGTATAAAGACGCGATAATATATGAGCTCCCCGTGAAGGCATTCTACGACAGTAACGGCGACGGCTACGGCGACTTCAAGGGGCTGACAGCGAAGCTCGGCTACCTGAAGGATCTCGGCATCACCGCTATATGGCTGCTCCCCTTCTACCCGTCGCCTGAGAAGGACGACGGCTACGACATCTCCGACTACTGCGGCTTCAATCCCAAGAACGGGAACAACGACGACTTCAAGGAGTTCTTGGATGAAGCCCATAAGCGAGGGATACGTGTTATCACAGAGCTCGTGCTCAACCACACCTCCGATCAGCACGAGTGGTTTCAGCGTTCGCGCAGGAGCAGACCCGACTCAAGCGCAAGGCATTACTACGTCTGGAGCGACACCCCAGACAAGTTCAAGGAAGCGCGGATCATCTTCAAGGACTTTGAGAGGTCGAACTGGACGTGGGACGATGATGCAAAGGCGTACTTCTGGCATAGGTTCTACTCGCACCAGCCCGACCTGAACTATGACAACGAGGAGGTCCAGCAGAAGATTCTCGAGGTCGTTGACTTCTGGCTCGGGCTCGGTGTCGACGGTCTGCGGCTGGACGCGGTTCCTTATCTCTTTGAGAGGGAGGGCACCAACTGCGAGAATCTGCCTGAGACTCATGCCTTCCTGAAGCGGCTTAGGGCTCACGTCGATGGAAAATTCAGGGGCAAGATGCTCTTGTCCGAGGCGAACCAGTGGCAGACCGACGCTGTGGCATATTTTGGTGACGGCGACGAGTCGCATATGGCATTCCACTTCCCCCTCATGCCGCGGATCTTCATGTCCATTGACCTTGAGGACCGCTTTCCTATAGTCGACATCCTCGAGAACACGCCCCCAATACCCGCAAACGCGCAGTGGGCCCTCTTCCTAAGGAACCACGATGAGCTAACGCTGGAGATGGTTACCGACGAGGAGCGGGACTACATGTACCGCGTCTATGCCAAAGACAAGCAGGCGCGCATCAATCTTGGGATCAGGAGGCGGCTTGCCCCCCTCCTCAAGAACGACCGTAGGAAGATCGAGCTCGTTAACGTCTTGCTCCTCACTCTTCCGGGCACCCCTATTCTGTACTATGGCGACGAGATCGGCATGGGCGACAACTACCATCTTGGCGACCGTCACGGCGTCAGGACGCCAATGCAGTGGGATGATACGCTTAACGCGGGCTTCTCCACGGCAAATCCGCAGAAGCTATACTTGCCAGTGATTACAGACTCAGAATTCAACTATGAAGCAATAAACGTAGACAACCAGATCAAGAACCAGTCATCGCTCTTCTGGTGGACAAAGAAGATAATCGGGATCCGGAAGTGCTTCAAGGCCTTCGGCAGGGGAGATATCGAGTTCCTATTCCCTGAGAACAACAAGATACTTGCCTACTTCAGGCGATACGGCAGCGAGGTCCTGCTCATTACAGTCAACCTATCCAAGCGGCGCCAGGTCGCCGAGCTGGACCTGTCGATGTACGATGGATATATTCCTACCGAGATATCCGGTGGCACTGTATTCCCCAGGATAGGCAAATCTGAGTACATGTTGACCTTTGATCCATTCGGATACTATATCTTCTTGCTTACCACGCAGGCGCCAAGCCAGCCGTTCCGTGTCCTCTTGAAGCAAGAGATTCTCCTCGAGAAGAGCTTCGATGAGCTCTTCGAGGGGGATAATGCAGAGAAGCTAGAGTCCGAGATTCTGCCACACTATCTTAATAACAACAACTGGTTCGGTGCTAGGGGCAAGGACATAGATTACGTCAAACTACGCGAGATGTTGCCAATAGACGTCCCAGGCACCGCAATCTCGAGGATACTGATCGTCGACGTCTACTACCAAGAGGGCCTACCCGACTCATATGTCATTCCGATCGTCTATTCCGCCGAAGATCGCGTCCAGGCCCTCGCCGCGCAGGTCCCCCAGGCTATACTTGTGAGGATCGTCATGGGCAATGAGAGGGGGGTCCTCTACGACGGCATGCACGATGATGGATTTAGAGGCGCCATGCTCGGCATCATAGCAAACCGGCGCGTGATCAGGGGCTTAAAGGGCGAGCTGAGGGGCACGCTTAGGGAGCCATTCAAGGGGGTCATCGACACGTCACCAGTCACGGAATCCATGTTGATCAGCCCCGCGCATGTCAATACATTGGTCGTCTACAATGACAACGCAATACTCAAGCTATTCAGGCGCGCCGAGGAGGGGATAAACCCCGATGTTGAGATTGGCGACTTCTTGGCAAAGGCATCGTTTGCATATGCGCCGACCATCTTGGGAGACATCAGCTATCACGAAATTGGCTCTGAGCCTAGCAGCCTGGCCGTCCTACAGTGCTTCGTGAAGAATGACGGGGATGCTTGGTCCCTCTGCATGAGGGAGGTTAAGCGCTACTACGAGAAGCTGACTCAGAGCGGTCAGGATAAGATAAACCCGCCCCCTCCTTTGACATTCGAGGCGAGAGCGAAGATCCCAGAGCAGATGGTCGACCTGATGGGGAGACCATTCCTCAGTCTGATCTCGATGCTTGGGTCAAGGACGGGCGAGTTACATAAGACCTTGATGTCTGGGGCGAGCGACCCTGCCTTCACACCCGAGTCGTTCAATTACCTCTCGCTCTTTGCCCTCTCCCAGTCAATGGCCAGCTACGCAAGGCGAACCCTTCAGTGGGCCATGTCCTCGAAGAGCCTCAGCAAAGAGCACAGCAGTGATATACAGTTCTTGGTCAAGAACAAGGCGCTCATCGAAGACACCTTCAAGGCACTGCGTCATGAGAAGATCGATTCGCTGAAGATACGAATTCACGGTGATTATCATCTTCAGCATGTCCTCTTCACGGGTTGCGACTTCATAATAATTGATTTCGAGGGCGAACCGACGAGGTCAATAAGTGAGAGGAGGCTGAAGCGCTCGCCCCTCAGGGACGTCGCTGGAATGATCCGTTCATTCCACTACGCCGCATTCGCCGGGCTTAGAGAGATGCCTCTTGATCCATCCACCTCCATGTCGCTGGAGCGTTGGGCGGACCAGTGGTACAAATGTTGCGCCATCGCCTTCCTTAAATCTTACACTCAGACCGTGAACGGGACCGGTCTTATACCCTCTGATGAGCCTTCATTCAAAAACCTTTTGAATGCGTTTCTGCTTGAGAAGAGCATCTACGAACTGGCATACGAGCTGAACAACAGGCCCGCATGGGCATCCATTCCGATCCGGGGAATCTGGGACTTGCTTGGTGTCTAGAGTGTCCTCAAAGAGAGCTTCACCCAGAGCGATGAGTGCTGGCGAATGCAGCCTCCTGACCAGCTACGACGTATATCTGTTCAGGCAGGGCAAGCACTTCAGGCTGTACGAGAAGCTAGGCTCGCATTCTGTGGAAGCAGAGGGCGAGCAGGGCGTATACTTTGCGGTTTGGGCCCCAAACGCGAGGCTAGTTTCTGTGATAGGCGACTTCAACTCATGGGACCCCTCTAGCAACCCCATGAGGCTGCACGACAACGCCTCAGGGATCTGGGAGGCGTTCGTCCCCGGTGTTGAGGGTGGGTCGCTATACAAATACAGCATCACGCCTAAGAACCTCGACCGGGCGCATGAAAAGGCAGACCCGTTTGCCTTCCTATGCGAGCCCCCTCCAAGGACCGCCTCGGTCGTTTGGGATGCAAGCTACTCTTGGCAGGACTCTGCGTGGATGGACAACAGGAGGGCGCACAACTCCCTCTCCGCCCCCATATCCGCATACGAGGTCCATCTTGGCTCGTGGAGGCGGAGCGCGTGCGGCAAGAGCCGCTGGCCGACCTATGTTGAGCTGGCTGACGGGCTGTCGGAGTACGTAGGCGATATGGGCTACTCCCATGTTGAGCTAATGCCTGTTATGGAGCACCCATTTTACGGCTCATGGGGATACCAGATAACGGGTTACTTTGCCCCGACTAGCCGCTTCGGGACGCCCGCCGACTTCAAGTACTTTATTGAAAAGCTGCACCGGTCTGGCATAGGCGTGATACTAGACTGGGTCCCGTCCCATTTCCCGACCGACCCGCACGGATTGGCGTTCTTTGACGGCACCTGCCTCTACGAATACGCCGACAGGAGGAAGCGGTTCCACCCCGATTGGAAGAGCAACATCTTCGACTACAAAAAGAATGAGGTCCGGTCATTCTTGATAAGCAACGCGCTCTTCTGGCTAGACAGATACCATGCCGATGGTTTGAGGGTTGACGCGGTGGCGTCAATGCTGTACCTCGACTACTCCCGCAAGAACGGCGAATGGCTCCCGAATGAGTACGGGGGCAAAGAGAACCTTGAGGCAATCTCTTTCCTTCAGCTGCTAAACGAGGTGGCGTACGGCTCATATCCTGATGTTCAGATGATCGCGGAGGAATCGACCGCATGGCCTATGGTGTCGTGGCCTATATATGTGGGGGGATTGGGGTTCGGCATGAAGTGGAATATGGGATGGATGCATGACATCCTGGACTACATGTCGAAGGATCCGCTGTATCGGAAGTACCACCACAACCAGCTCACCTTCAGCCTTTGTTACGCATTCACCGAGAACTTCATGCTATCGTTATCCCATGATGAGGTGGTGTATGGGAAGGGCTCGTTGCTGAAGAAGATGCCGGGGGACCTGTGGCAGAAGTTCGCAAACCTCAGGCTGCTCTATGGCTATATGTATGGGCACCCTGGGAAAAAGACCCTCTTTATGGGTAACGACTTCGGTCAGGCTGGGGAGTGGTCACACGAGCAATTTTTGGATTGGGGGCTGCTCGATCAGCCATTGCATGGTGGGCTTAGGCGATGGGTGCGCGACCTGAACTCAGCATATGGGCGCGAGCACGCACTCTACGATCTAGACTTTTCTCCGGCTGGCTTTGAGTGGGTAGACGCAAACGACTGGGTGCACAGCGTCATAAGCTTCATCAGGAACAGCGCCGGCGGCACAGAAAAGATCCTGGTCGCCTGTAACTTCACGCCTGTCCCGAGAACGGGCTACCGCCTCGGCGTCCCTTGCGGAGGAACATGGTTAGAAATTCTGAACAGCGACGCATGCTGCTA
This sequence comes from Candidatus Methanomethylicus oleisabuli, assembly GCA_001717025.1. Lineage (GTDB taxonomy): Archaea > Thermoproteota > Methanomethylicia > Methanomethylicales > Methanomethylicaceae > Methanomethylicus > Methanomethylicus oleisabuli. The sequence goes on from MAGU01000075.1 coordinate 18,693, forward strand.
TGGGGGGAGCGGCTATGGCAACTTAGGCAAGGTCGAGACAACGCCGATTCCATTGCACGGTCGGCCATCCTCCGTTTCCCTCACCATCCCTCCGCTAGGCGTTGTCTTTCTGAAGCATACTGAATGAGGAACTGCTGCGCCTCCTTATGCAGTGATGCAATATATGAAAAAGAATACATGCCGTCAGCACGGCTTGGGGACAAGCCTTTTTGTACAGTTGGACGAAAACACACAAATGGCGTCGCATGTATTAACTATGGTTGATTAAAAATGGCATCTCTCATACCAGAGCGAAACCTATCCGTCGGCATTGATATGGGCGGCAGTTGGATCAGAGTAGCGCTTGGAAATCGAAGCGGAAGAATCATTCGGAAGTCAGTTGTACCAATGGGGGCCAATGATGCTGCCACCTTCATCAAGCATCTTGACGATCTGATTCGGAGGGTCGCTGGGGACTCGCTAGAGCGAGTAGTTGGCATAGGGATCGGCGCAGCTGGTAGGCTGGACCTTAAGGATGGCTCGATAATATTCTCTCCCCACACATGCTTGCGGGACATGCATATAAAATCCGAACTCGAATCATGTACAGGCATAGACGTCTGCCTCCTCAACGACTGTGCGGCAGCGGTAATAGCCGAGCATCTGATAGGCGCCGGCAAGGGCTGTGAGAACCTTGTCTATGTTGGCATCGGAACCGGAATCGGGGGCGGGATAATGGTGAACGATCGGTTGCTCCTTGGAAAGGACGGCAATGCACACGAAATAGGGCACATGATAATCGATATCGAAGGTGGCATCGAATGCGAATGCGGCGGCTTTGGGCACTGGGAGGCATATACTTCGGGGAGCGGCCTTCCCAAGCTTGCGATGCTACTTGCAGACCGATACCGTCAAGACTCGCCGTTTTTGGAACGCGTGCGGGGGGGTCAAACGACTGCCAAGGATATCTTCAAAGCCGCTTCGTGCAACGATCATTTTGCAGAGCATATCATTGAGGTTGCAGCAGATATCAATTCAAAGGCATTGGCGAACTTGGTGAACTTGTATGACCCAGAGCTGATAACCATCGGTGGAGGGCTTGCAATAAAAAACAAGAACCTTGTCATATTGCCCATCTCCGAAAAGTTGCCCGCCTACTCGTTCAACCGGGTACCGCGTGTCCTTCCAACGCCGTTGGGCGAGGACGCTCCACTACTCGGAGCAATAATGTCGGTCTATTATCCGTCCAACATCCATGCAACCTGATCAAGCTGCATCATCTATCACCGAGTTGACGCTTTGCCTCTATGATTGCTGCATTGATGCTGTCCAGCATCTCCTTGCGGAGTTCCTCTGAAGTCCCTCCCTTGCCCTCTAACTTCCTGAACTCGGTTGCCAGTTCGATGCATCCTAGGATCTCGTCGGTCCACTTGCTCAGGTCCCCGCGCATAACGTGGAATGCTAAAGCCTCCTTTCTGACAGTTCTGACCGCATCCCTCAGCTCAAGCAGATTTCGTGCAGTCGCCTCTGAAGGCAGCGCGAAGCCCGCGGCGAAATGAAACGCGTGCCCCTCGGGCAGCTCCCCGTATAGCATCCTGAAGTATCTCGATCTCTTGTCCGCGACTGCATACAACCTTTGCCGGAAGTCTGTGAGCGCCCACAACATGCTTATGAACGCTTCTACAGGGCTGTCGAAGTGGGAGAAGTAAGCATGAATCGCGCCGGTCCCCCCTCCCTTAGCGCTCATGTATTGGAAGTTGTCGCTCTGGGTGAAGAGCCTCCATATCCTGACCATCCTCTCGTTTGAGGTCTCAACTATAGGTCTCAGGTACTTCACGGTCTCGAAGCAGTACCTCTGCCTGTCATTCCCTAGCCATGCCGAGAGGTCCTTCTCCAGGTCGGCGTCCGATACAGCACTCTCTATTTCCACCACGCCCACCGGCTTCAGCCCATTGGATGCCTCCGACGGCGTCTCGACCGCGATGTCGTCCCTGCCATCAAAAGCAATTGGCAGTTCCTTCAGGAAATCCCCAGCGCCAACATCCTTGGAGAAGTGCTCCCCAAATGTCTCTAGGTTGAACTCGATGAGTACAATGTCGCCTTCAGCACGCGACAGGCCATCCACGAATTCCTTGGCTGCCATCCCCGGCACCTGCCGATCAGGGCGGGCGAACCTGAAGTTGACCATGTCCGACTGAATGTAGTTCCTCGTAAGCACCTTGACCGGGAAGGCTTTCGCCACGTATGCATAGTTTGGGGACCTCCAGCTGAGCAGCCTCTCTGAACCGTCTACTATCACGTTGCCGTAGCCCATCTTGCACAATGCCTCTGCAATGCTATTGCTGTAGATATGCCCTGTGTTCTTGAATGTTGCCGCGTCCACACCGAAGAGCTTCTTTATTGCCCTTCTATGCATCTCTGCCTGCTGCATGAACTCCTTCTCGTCAATAAGGCATGCAAGCGAATGATAGTATGTCTGCCCTACAAACTCGCAGCGGCCTGATCTGGCAAGCCCATCGAGCAGATCTATGACCTCGGGGCACCACTCCATGCTCTGCTCCATTAGTGTTCCGGATATGCTGATGGCACATTTGAATCCGTGGTGCGCGATCCCCTGCGATATCGCCTTCAGCCCCGGCAGATAACAGTTCTTGGCAACCCTCAGGAAGACCTTTCTGTTAAGCTCATCGTCGAAAAATTCCGCCTCAAGATCAGCGCCATTCAAGGTCTTTTTGCCGAAGATGCGCCTCAGGCGTTTCGGCTGATGCATCTCGAAAAGAGGTACTACAAGTAACAATTTTGACACTGCTTAATGTTAGGTCTTGCCTTATTTCAATTTGGCGATCACTGCCAGCCATCCGCCTCAGGGCGATCCAAAGATTTGGATGCGCTGCCGCTCAGTTCCTCTTCCCGACAAGCTCTATGTGCATCCTCAGATAGTTCATGATCCCCTTCGTTATCAGGAAATTCAACCTGACATGCCTCATTCCGTTCTGGCCAAGCTCCCTAGCAAGCCAGGGCCTCTTCAGAAGGAGCACTGCCTTCTCGGCGCCCTCCTGATAATTCCCTATAAGGTAGCCGGTTGTCCCGTCTATAACCTGTAGCGGGATGCCTCCTGCCCGCGTGCCGATGACCGGCACGCCCTTCCATAGCGCCTCGGTAACCGTGAGCCCAAATCCCTCCCGCTTTGACATCTGGAGGGCAACGCTGAATGCCCTCTGGAAAGCATTGACCTCAAAATCACCGACGCCGTCCAAATTCGTAAGCACAAATATGTCCTTCTCTTTAGCCGCAAATGCCATCGCCTTATCATACCACTCCTTGCCCTCAGGGTCATCCTTGGCAAAGGAGCCGATCAGAACCAGCTGTGCTGTGCCGATCCTCCCCTTCACCATTCTGTAGACTTCCATTGCGCCAAGGGGGTCTTTCCATGGATCGAAACGCCCCACTTGGCCGATGATCGGTCTAGCCGGGTCAACGCCATAGCGATTTAGTACCTTCTCAATCTCTGAGATGCCGATTTTAGCGTTCTTAGTAGCGAGGGGGTCTATCGTTGGATAGTCGATAAGCACCTGCGTATCTAGGCTCTTCGGTATATACCTCTCGAGCGAGAAGATGGCTATATTATACCTCCTGATAAGTTCCATCAGTGGATCCCAGACGCTGGCATTTGGGGATGAGGTGTCGATGTGGCAACGCCATGCCCACTTCCCCCCTCTTCTGTAATCAATAAGTGGTAGTGGTTGCGGGTCATGGATGACCACGACATCCCCCTCAAGGTTCAATACGGATGAATTGAATCGAACGGTATCAAAGTAATGCTTCCACTCCGCCTCGCCAATGGCAACGCCTTGGTTGCCCTGCAGTGCATTATGCATCTTCTTTGTAATGGTGAAGAACTCGGCGTCCCCCTTCAGCGTCTGCCAATTGGCGTCGATATCAAGTGACCTTGCCAACGGAATTATTCTGTTCAGCATCTCGGCCACTCCGCCGCCGTATGGCGTCGCGTTCACGTGCGCTACCTTCTCGCCCTTTACAAGCTCTGCTAGTTGCTTTATGCCTTCGACTTCGCTCTCCCCAACAATGGAGGCATAATCCTCTATTCTCACCATCTACCCCATCATCTCGAGCACCGAATTTAATCCGAGTATGCGCACCGCTCCTGCCAAGACGTCTATCCTTGAAGCCATTCCTACAAGTATGCCCCCCTCGGAAATGACTGGAAGACCGCTGATCTCCATATCAACTATAATTCTGACAACCTCCCCGGCATCCTCAGTCGTGGGGCAGACGATCACCTCCCTGCTAGCCGCCGACTCCACGCGGTCAGAGAGGGCATCCTCCATCCCCTCCGCGCCGTTCAATGCCCTCCGCCCCCCGTCTTCAGAGAGGATGTGCCTTATGACATCGTTGACTGTGATAATGCCTGTTAACTGCCCATCCTTGACTATCGGCAGCCGCCGGACCCTCTCCTTCAGCATCTTGTCTGCGGCGTCGCGCATCGTTGCATCATGCGGCAAGGTTACAGGGTCGGTCCTCATCACATCCTGCGCCTTTATGCCCAACGTCTTTCCCTTGAGACGCTCTAGAAACTTTATCTCTTCAATTATGCCCTTATACGAATTGGCATCATCCACTAGAATGACGTAGCCAATCATGTTCTCCGACATATACTTCAGTGCAGTGTCTGCCCCTACATCCTCAAGAAATCTCTGATGACTCTCGTCAGTAAAGATCCTAACTGGTTCACGAAGCATCCACTTGAAACCCTCTCCCTCCTTTAATGCCACGCCCCTCTTCCCCATTATCACCTCTAGTACTCTCCTCGCGCTGAGTATGCCTTTGAACTTACCATCCCGGTCGACAATCACGCCCCTGTAGTATCTCTTCTTTGCTCCCATCGTCTGGAGCGCCTGCGATATGGGCGTGTCCCAGCATATTGCCGCCCTTTCCGAAGAAAAAATTCTCGCCTCCATGTTTTTCCACTAAATACTATTCATCTATTCTCTCCTTAGAAAACTTTGCATCGCAGCGTTAGGGTGGCGTCCGCTTGTAATGCGATCACGAACCTATTGAATGCCGCTACATCCTAGCAAACCCCCCATGCAACCGCCACCAAAGTCTCGAGCGATCCGCCTCATAATCTGAGTCTGCTGCCTACCTCCATGCCGTCAAAGCGCAGTCCCTATGCAGCGTCTCTCAAACTGTTGCACAGATGATGCCTCCCCCTCAATCAGGGGGTGTTGAACAATACTGGCGCACCATCAAAAACGGCGCCTCTTTTTCAAACAGAATGCAAATATGGCAATGCGTTTTACTTGATATATGCCAGGAGGCACCTCGATGACTCCTCTCATCACGACACTGCACATGCTACTGCTAATTGGACTCGCCGCCTTGGGTGCATATCTTGGCATATACTCGTGGCATCGGCGCACGGCGCCTGGCGCCAAGATGTATGCCATCTTCATGTTGGCGATGGTGAGCTACATCATCTGCTACGCCATGGAGTACGTCTCAGCCGACCTAGCAACCAAGATCATATGGAGCAAGCTAGAGTACATCTCGCCCGCAATAGTCCCCCTCGCCTGGCTCGGGTTCTCCTTTGAATTCACCGGCAGGGCGAGGTGGCTCAGCAGGTCGAAGCTCGCCTTGCTGTCAGTAATGCCCGCCATAACCCTGGCGCTTGTATGGACTAACGAATGCCACGGTCTCATCTGGAGCGTAATCCCTCCTGAGGTCGGCGTCCCCTTCAGGATAATGCTGGTCTCTACATACGGTGCGTGGTTCTGGGTCTTCTGGGCCTACAACTCTGTCCTCATCCTTGTCGGCAGCGCAATCCTCATCGGCGACGCACTCTCCTCTAAGAGGCACAACCGGGGGCAGGTCGTTGCGCTCATCCTCGGGGCCATCATTCCTTGGGTCGGCACAATGGTCTTTATCTTCAGGCTAAATCCAATCAAGGACATCAGCGTGGCCCACTTCACATACATCCCTGCGGGCATGCTTATAGCGTGGGCACTATTTCATTATAGGGCGTTCGACATCGTCCCTGCGGCTTACGACGTGCTGACTGGGGGCATGGCAGACGGCATCCTTATAGTAAATTCGCAGGGCGAGATAACCAACGTGAACCACGGGGCCGAGGTCATATTGAACCGAACGAGGCTGGGTCTCATTGGAAAGCAAGCATCGGTATCGCTTCCCAAGTGGCTAGATGGCGATGAGGCTGTTCTGGACGCATCGAGCAAATACTTTACCATCGCTAATGACCAAGCCGTCAAAGGTGACTCTGCTGTAACTAAGAACTACTTCGAGATGAACACCTCCCGAATCGAGGATAATAAAGGTAGACATGCGGGATGGCTGGTTTTGATTCACGACATCACAGACCTCAAGCAGAGGGAGGAGTGCCTTCAGACGCATTCGACCGAGCTTGAACAGATGGTCGACAAGACGCAACGACTGCTAAAGGAGAAGGACAGGCTCGCGGCTATAGGCGAGACCGCAACCATGGTGGGGCACGACCTGCGCAACCCACTGCAATCGATAACAAACACATTATTCCTGATGAATGAGACCTTGAAGGAGATACCTGAGAGTGAGTGCAAGAAGACCATGATGTCTTACTCCGACCGGCTCAACAAGAACGTCTTCTACATGGAGAAGATCGTATCCGACCTGCAGGACTTCTCTAGGCAGCTGGAGCCTTCGCTCGTAGAGGTCAACCTCGCGCAAGTGGTTGACGATGCATCCGCCTCAGTAATAGTTCCTTCCAACGTTTCGATGTCGAAGCGCGTGCCTTCTGATATGTTGATAAAGGTCGACCCTTTGCTAATGCGGAGGGCGCTAGTCAACCTATTCAGCAACGCAATACAGGCGATGCCTGATGGCGGAACGCTTCTCGTATCGGCCGCGAGGGAGGGGGATGCGATCAGGATCTCCGTCATGGATAACGGGGTCGGAATGTCAAAGGAGACGCTGAGCCGACTCTTCCAGCCCCTCTTCACGACAAAGGCAAAGGGTATGGGCATGGGCCTGGTGGTTATCAAACGCATAGTCGAGGCGCACAATGGGAGCATCAACATCGAGAGCGAGCAGGGAGAGGGAACGACTGTCACGATAATCCTGCCTCAGCAATGACGTGTCTCGTTCAATCTATCGGCGCTCCCTCGAAGCGTACCTAGCCTGTTCAGCGCCAACGACCGCGATCGCCCTCCCCTCATCGCCAAGCATGGCAAGCCCTCCGTATATCAGGCACCTTCCCGTCAAGGCGGTGGGCGGCGCCCCCTACTTCGACAACCGCCTCTGCGTACGCTGCCTCCCATAGAAACTCCATCGTTGGGGTGGGTCTTCCTCGCCTAATCATAGCCGCCTAACGTTAGGATGTGGGGCAGACCTCCGGTTTTAGCCCTATATAACTAGGAAATGTGGAGGTCAAGCCCGATGAACCGAACCCTCGCTGAAGGAGTGGTCGCGGATCAAAGCCACGCCTCAAATGTCGGGGGCATATTGCTGTGCCCCCTTGAATTTAGTAACTGCCCTGACCTTTTTATTAAGCTTAAAAGGAACCACCATTCCAATACTTCTATCAATATGGGGAATGATGCGTGTCTACGTCGCCCAAATCTCTGCATCTGCCGTGGGTAGTTGTGGCGTCGCTTCTCTTGATGCTGGCGTTCTCCCCCGTCTGGATGCCATCAGGGTCGGCTGCCCCTGAACTCACTGCCACGCAGAGCATACTCGCGGCCAATGAGGCTGGCGAGGCGGGCGTCCCACAGTGCCTATACTTCTTCTATGACAGCGGATGCACAGACTGCCAAGAGGTCAAGGCATTCCTTGAGTCGCTTGAAGCGAACAGCACCTGGCTGACCGCCCACTACTTCGAGATCCGCAACTACTCTAACTGGCAACTGATGGTCGACTTCTACCGCTCCAAGAACATTAGCACCTTCGAGGTGCCTGTCGTCTTCATCGGGAACGAAGTCCTGATCGAGGCAGCGAACATCAAAACGAGTCTTCCCCTGCTGCTCGCGAACAAAACAGGATGGATGTGCCCATCATTAAACTCGACGATACCTGATTATGAGCCGCCATCCACGCCGCCACTGACGATAATCTTCGGGATGGCATTCGCCGACTCCCTCAACCCTTGCGCAATATCCGTCCTGCTGCTCTTGGTCGTGACGCTTTCAGTCTCCTCGAGGTCGGTCATCAGGACCGGCGCAGCATATATCATGGGCAACTTCGTGGCATACTTCCTGATAGGGGTGGGCCTCTTCTCCACCCTTAACATGTTCAGGCTTCCGGAGTACACCTCCAAGGTCGTTGCCGTCCTAGCCATAGCCGTCGCCATCTTCTCGCTATTCTCGAAGCTACCCAAGCAGACTAGACCCGTTATAAAGAAGATCATCTCCGCCATCACATCGCCATATGTGGCATTCGTCGCAGGGGCGGTGATCTCGGTCATAGAGCTCCCCTGCTCTGGCGGTCCTTACTTCCTTGCGCTTACGCTGATGAGCCAGTACTTGATGAGCCAGTCCGAAGTGCTGGGTTACCTCTTGATTTACAACCTGATCTTCGTCCTTCCACTAATCGCCGTCCTCATATTCTATTTTGCAACGAAGTCCGTCAGCATCCCACGGAACTACATAAGGTACGCGTCCGCAGCAATCATGATTATTATGGGGATCGCATTATTCCTCATCTAGTCAGGCGCATCTTTCAATAAAAACGCATCTTGAAACGGATTAAAGTTTGATCCGCAGGCACCTGCCTCATCTTGCGGCTGGCAAACAAAAGATTAATTTGATACCGCCATGCTGTTTTACTGACGCATGGGCCGGTCGTCTAGTCTGGTTAGGATACTGCCCTGACACGGCAGTGGTCACCGGTTCGAATCCGGTCCGGCCCACCATACATCCTTTTTTGTCATCCCCGCCATCACCCGTTGAAAAAAGTTTCATCAAAAAATATCCCCAAGACGCCAGTTCAGTGGGCGGTACCGTACGCGGAGGAGGGCTCGAGGGCTTTGTCCAATTCTGCGAGGTGGACCGCGGTCTGAAGCGCGTGACGGCGATGAACCACCGGATGCTGATCCTGAGGGTCCTCGCCAGGTGCGGAGGGGAGCCTGACACTGAATGCATAAGGTCGTTCCTGGCGGGCATAACGAACCGCAACTACCGGAACAACTACGTCAAGTCTCTGAGGGTCTACTTCAGGGACTACATGCACGAAGGCGGCCTCGTGGGGTCGTTCAGGCTGACGGAGGGGGACGCCTGCCCGCCGAGGCTCTTCACAAAAGACGAGCTCAGGAGGTTCTACGGCGCGCTGGACGGCCCCGAGGAGCGTGCCCTCTTCCTGCTCTACGCGGCGACCGGGAGGAGGCGGATGGAGGTGCCTGCGCTCAGGCTGGAGGATGTCGACTTCGGGAAGCGGATGCTCCTGCCCAACAGGAACAGCAGCACGAAGCACACGTGGTATTCCTTCTACAACGGGGAAGCTGCACGGGCGCTCGATGAGTGTATGGCCATAAGGAGGAAGAAAAACGACTTTCTCTTCACCCTCAACTCGCAGAAGAAGGACTACATACTCGCCGGGGCGCAGGAAAAGACGGGGCTCGGCATCACCCCCCGCGTGCTGCGCTTCTGGTTCGCCAACGAGATGGCGAGGCTCGGCGTGCAGGACAGGTTTATCGACGCCTTCCAGGGGAGGTCCCGAGGAAGGTCCTGGCGAGGCACTACACCGACTACTCCATGGAGACCCTGAAGCGGATCTACGACAAGGCGGGGCTGAAGGTGCTGGAGTGAAGCCTCCCCTCAGTCATTACTGCGTATTCCCTGTTGACCTCGATCCCCGTGCACGCCCTCCCCAGCTCCGATCTGGGCCTCGGGGGACAGGGCAAGGACGGGCCTGAAGATTCTTGATTATTGTTATAAGTCTGCAATATTGTTATAAGTCTGCAATAAAGATATAGTGATAAGGATAAAAAATGCTACTGCAACAGATAATGACCCCTACAATAGGGCAACTTGCTTGGTCGCTGGTTGGCGGGACATTGCTCCTACCCGTGATTTGGTTCATCGTTGCAATATTGTGCTGCATCTGGGTTTACAGAGACGCGGAAAAACGAGGAATGAGCGGGGTATTGTGGCTCATTGTCGTGCTGATTATAGGTATCATTGGACTAATAATATACTTGATTGTCAGAAAGGGCAAAAAGACATAGCCGACCGGACAGCCGCCACCGCCGTAAAAAGATCCATCCTATTTTTTTTTTATTTCATTATGATGAGATATGGGCAAAAAGGAAATCCGTTAGAGGTTGGCATTGAATATTATCTGATGCGCCTCATTCCCTCTGCCCCCGCTCCATTAATAAGGCGGGGCTGAAGGTGCTTTCCTAGATCCTCTTCACGGCAACTAGCCCATCTATCAACCGCCTTATTGGTGCAGTGGGGGGCTTTACCCTCTCGAGCCTTGCCATTGCCATCTCGACGTAATTGGGGTTCAGGTCGCACCCTAGGTACCTCCTCCCCAAAGCCTTGGCCGCGCAGAGTGTCGTGCCGGAGCCTGAGAACGGATCGAAGACAATGCCTCCGGGAGGGCATGAAGAGAGGATGGGCTTTATGCACAGGTCGGGAGGATAGATTGCGAAGTGGGGGCCGTGGAATGGTTTGAGGGTCACGTCCCAGACGTCGCCTGGGTTTGCGCCCTTTGGATTTGGGAGTTTCCTCCGGGCGAAGTGGCGGATTATGTCTGAATCGCGCTTAGGCTGTCCGGACGATAGGTACAGCTGAGCTTTTCCCTTACCATAGCCTGAACACTCCATTCTCTCACGCGTGCTTTGCTTTATTGGCACCCTGATTGCGTCTAGATCATAGTAGTAGCGACGGGACTTTACGAAGTGGTAGACGTACTCGTACGCTGAGGTGAGCCTGTCCATTACGGAGGATGGGAGGTGGTTCCGTTTCCACCAGACATTCTTGTTTCGGAGGATCCACCCGTCCTCCTGCATGGCGATCATGACGCGCTCTGGGATGCCTAGGAGTTGTTTGTGCTGGAGCCATTTGCTGTCTGAGATCAATCCCCAATCCCTGTTATTTGGCATCGTCTGCAGGCCTGGCCACTTGATGGCTTTGCCTTCCTTCTGTGGCCCTCGGGTATTTGACCCAAAGTAAGAGTCGCCGATGTTCAGATAAAACGAGCCGCTATTTTTGAGCACCCTCTTAATCTCGTGGAATGTGCACGACAAACGATGGATATACTCCAAGGGGTGACACTCGAGCCCAATCTGCCCATCGACGCCATAATCCCTTAGATTCCAGTACGGAGGGGGTGTCATTACGAGATCCACGGATCCGGTGGAAAGCGACTGGATGAATGAGAGGCACTCGGAATGGACGTTGACGTCGACTGGCATGTCGCATACAATCCGATTCGAGCCCTCGCCAATCACGCTGGAACATGCGCATGGAGGGTTATAGCAATTTACCAACAGTGTGCTGGTGGTGAGATGAAAGTATATTTCATATGTGTGCGCACCTTCTATCCATATACATAATATGTTAATGTTAGAGTCGGCGGGGGGAGGGGGTGATGGTGCAATCACCATAGATTTTACAGTCTGTTCAGCATATTGTAAACCGCAGATAATGCTTCTCAGCCTTTTTTGACCCTCCCCCTGGCTGGACGGCGACCGGGCGGGGCGGCACTCAGGGTCATGGGACTTTGTTAAATGGTTGGAGGTTTTACTCCGGAGCAAAAAAGCTAAGCCCGCTCGAGGAGGAGCCGGGCGAAGTATGACTGCCAGGACAGGGATATGTAGCGGGCCATGACCTTAGAGAGCCCTGCGGAGCGGAGGTCCCAGCCGCAGTAGTAGGCGAGGTGGGCGGGCTCGAAGCCGTAGAATGAGGCAAGCTCGGATGCCCTGAGGTGCCTGAGGAAATGCACACCTGCGTTGCGCTCGTGGGCGGGAACTTTGGCGCCGTGGACGAGCTGCGGGTCTATCCCGTACGTCAGGCATGCGAAGGCCTCTGAGGCGTAGCTGTGGAGGGTCTGCCGGGTGAAGGGGAAGGCGAGCTCCGGACCCCGAACTATGAAATAGTCGAGGAGCAGGCCGCGACCGGCATCCTTGACACTTCTTCGCCCATACTTTGCACCGCTGAATACTGTGTCACTTTCGCCTAATTTCTGCTCCCTGACCATCAGAACGACATCGTTCCGGGGGCGGCCGGGCAGGGATTCAGTTTCGGGAGGGGGTGAGAGAGCGAAAGAATAATGCAGACTTTCTTAAATATTAATTAACTATTCCATAAATAAACGTATTATATTACACATTTTTATCATTTTTTTATTAAAAAAGTTCACTAAAAACCAAAGACTTTAAATCGCAGCGATTCGAATGATGATTTGTGGTCAGGAGGGTTGCACATGCGACCCGTTATGGTCTTTCGACCATACCTGGCTGCATCTTTTTGTTTCAAATAAAAAAAGTATAGAATACGTTATAATTATCTTAACAACTTATTTTGAACCATGTATTTGTTGTATATGGATGAATCAGGCGATCCCGGTCAATTCACTAAAGGGCAGAACACATTTGTGTTAGGGGGCTTGGCAGTTCACGAAGGACAAGTTCGCATTTTGACCGACCGTATGAACGCAATGCAGGAAGCATTCTTTCCTGGAATAAAATTAGCGATTCCGTTCCACGCAACTGAACTGCGAGCAGGTAAAGGCTGCTTCGATAAAATGCCTGCAGAAAAAAGAAATAAAATTTTTGATGCAATATATGACATCATAAGTTCCATGCGTTTTCCATACCTGCTGACCTTCGCTACTGCGATAGACATCAGCTCGGTGGAAAACCCTTAACAAGCACTTCATGACGTATTCGAAGACGTGTGCACCAGATTTAATTTCTTCCTAATCAGGGAACATAAATCTGATCATCCAAATAAAGGGCTTCTACTCATTGACCAAGCCCACACGCCGCATTACCGCCAATTCATTGACGATTTCCGCAAGTCAGGGACAAAATATGGCTCTGTTAACCATGTGATAGACATCCCTTATTTCGCTGGCAGGCATGATACACGGGTGCTGCAGTTAGCTGATTTTTGTGCTTATGCCGTATTCAGATATTACGAAAATAATGATACCCAATACCTCAATAAAATCATCAAGTGCTTCGACAAACGGCCAACTCTAGGAGTGCTCGATGGCTTAAAGCATATCACTAAAAATATACCATGCGCATGCCTTGCGTGTTCAATGCGATGATGTCGTCATTCAAACCAAATAACCGTTCGTTTACCGCTCCTGTGATGCGAGCAAATCAGCATGATTCGGTTATGCCAAGGTAGGATTGTGCGCTGCTGGTGCATGGGCTACCGCATTGTTCGCCCGCTCATCCGAGCACCCTGAGCCCTGCATCCTGTGCTCTGCCTCCAGACCGCTAGGTTCTTGTCCCGCCGGGGCGAGTATACCCCTGAGGGATCAGTATGCCGAAGAGGGGCTACAGGTCGATGACGCTCCCAACGAAGCTCTACAGGGAGCTGGCCAGGTGCGCGGACAGGTACGGTACGACCTGCCCCGGAGCTGGTCAGGTGCCTGCTCGACATTATGGAGGGGGATGCAGTTTTTGATGAAACTTTTGCGGCAAAAGTTTCTGAGAATCCGGTCCGGCCCACCACCATCATTTTTGACGTATTCTAATGGGAAAGATAAAACAGTCAGAAAAAAGACCCCTCCCATTAACCTATCTATTAAACGCATTTTTTGCGAAATGGCGTCACTCGTGCCGACTCCCATACTTCCGTCGTATTACTCTCGAATTTGTTACTTCTTGAGTGAGTCACGCAATCAACTAATCATAGTCCTTCCTGCGGAAGAGTATGTTGTTTATGTCCGACCTGCTTATTGTACCGATTACTATCTTGTTGTCTTTCTCATCGACAACAGGCAGATTAGGCTCGGCTGCTGCTATCAACTTTTCAAGCACTGAAGACACGTTCTCGTTTGCCAATACTGTTGTGCCGTCCTTCTTCATGCAATCCTTGACGGGCGCCGTCCTCCATATCTCCCTAGGGATGCAGACATCCTTCTTGGATATCGTCCCCACCAGCTTCGCATCGTCATCGAAGACAAAATGGTTGACCTTCTCATAATCAGGGTGGTCGAGCACAAACTCCTCAATCGTCATATCTTGGGGAATCGATTCAACGAACATCGACATCAGATCCTTTGCAACGATGTCCATGCCTGCCGTCCGCATATAGGAGGGGGTAAGCACGCCCGCCGTCTCGTCCAGGGAGACGCTGGCTCGCCTTATCGATACCTTCATGAGCGTCGGGAAGATCATTGCAACGATTAGCACGCTGAATATGTAGAGGGAGAATAACCTGTCGTCTACTATCCCTATCGTAAAGAGTGTTAGCATGAGCGCCATGTCGACAGCACCCTTGGACATCATGCTGAAGCTCACTGCAATTGGCGCGCTCAGCCTCGTCACCATGGTCCCTACGAGAGCGCCCAGGAACTTGCCCACGCTGTTCAGGAAGAGCACCCCAATAATGATGGCCAGCGGCAGCGTGCTAAATGAGAAGCTGAAGTATAATCCCATACTCGCGAAGAACATCGGCACAAATAGGCCGTAGGCGATCCCTTGCATACCCTTTGCTATCTCGCTGTGAATATCCTTTGATAGTGGCGAAAGCATCATCCCGAGCAGAAGCGCGCCGATGGCACCATGCAGACCGCTCCATTCTGCAAAGACGACAAAGAGCAGTATTATTCCGATCATTATTCCAACAGAGATCCCCTTGGTCTTACCATGGCTCTGTATGAATACAAGGAGCTTTGGCACGACATATATTCCAACTGCCGCCGCAACGATGAAGTAGACAATCATCGTAGCCGCGAAGAACACCAGGTCAAGCAGCACGTTTGACGGGTTGTTAAGCATCCTTATGGCGACGCTTACAAAGATTAGCCCCAGGAACTCGACGATTGCCCCGATTGTGAACGTTACTAGTCCGATTGGTTTCCTCATATACCCTAAATCCATAAGCACCTTTGCAAGCACGCCGAGGCTCGTTATCGAGAAGACCGCTGATATCGCAAATGCGGTCACGTACTCGTAGCCGAAGAAGACGAAGAACTGGAACGAAAATGCCAGGGGTATCAGGAATGCCAGCAAAGCCGCATAGAAGAGCTTCTTCCTGAAGACCGTCATCAGCCCGGCGACGTCTATCTCCTCGAATCCTATTAAGAAGAAGAGGAAGATCGCCCCAAGCTCGAAGAATAGCTGTATATCTGCGGATGCGCCGACCACGCCGAGTCCAGTCGGGCCAAGCAATATGCCTGCTATGATATAGCCCACTACTGACGGCTGTTTGATCCTGTCGCAGACCTCTTCTGCTATTTTGGATGCGAGCAAAAGAAGGGCTATCGAGAGCAGTGTCCACATCAAAGTAAATCCTGCACATTCTATTTTCTAATCGGTTAAAAAACATTAGCCATCGAGCCGATTTATTTGCCTATGTTGCCATCCATCTGATGTCAAAACAGAGGCAATCGCATGCACTCGACGCGAGCGCTTCGCAACTGCCTCGGCACCACTCGTGCAGCTATGCACGCGCACCTGCTTGTCATATGTCAAAACACTCATCACTGTCACTATTTCTACATATGCGCCGTTTGTTCTCACTCGGGCCACCCTACTTCTGTGGCATATTGACTTGGGCAAGACTGCCATCTTTTCAATGGCGTCTATTTGGCATCAGTGCTATGTGACACAGGCCGTCTTCCGAGTAATCTTCATTTTTCCGTGCTGCCGCTTTTTTCGTACAGCCAAAATGCTTAAGCATCCTCTTTGCCAACACTATACATAACTCGGAGCGTGTCCTCTATTACCGGTCAATACGACGAATGGGCTAAGGTCTACGATATCATGTATGGCAACTACCGCGACGACTTCGAATTTTACCTGAGGGAAGCGAAGAAGTCCAAGGGCAAGGTCCTCGAGGTTGGATGCGGAACCGGAAGGATATACTTGGGTCTCCTGAAGCAGGGCATCGACGCATACGGCATTGATATCTCCGAAGAGATGTTGTGCACACTGCGTAAGAAGGCTGAGGACGAGAAGCTGGTGCCAAAGGTATTCCACGGAGACATGCGGGGATTCAAGCTAAACGAGAGGTTTGCCCTAATCATCCTGCCCTTCAGGTCGTTCCTCGTCAACCTTACCTCCGACGACCAGCTCACGACTCTAAAGAATCTGCGCCGTCACCTGCTGCCTGGAGGGCGCCTCATCCTGAACTTCTTCTACCCCGACCTCGAGCGGCTGATGAGCTTCGGCAAGGAGTCTGAGGACATCATCGTAAGCGACAGCGGGAAGTATCTCCTCCGGGAGAAGTCCTCCTTCGTCAGCGAACCAGACCAGGTGATAGAGACCACTGCTGTGCTGTATAAGGACGGCGAGCTTTACTGGCGGGGCGTATTCCAGATTGCGCTGATATACAAGAAGGAGTTCGAGCTTCTGCTGCGGCTCGCGAACTTCAAGAAGTGGGCGGTCTATGGTGGCTTCGACTACAGACCGCTGACATCCTACAAGCAAGAGATGGTCTGGATCGCTGAGAGGGGTTAATCTGATAGAGCTGTTAGACGGAAAGAGCAAACTACTGGCGAATTGAATAACTTAACAAAAATAAAATAAAAAATAAAAAATATTAACTACGAAAGGTCATAAGCCTACATACTTGTAGGCGGCATCGCCGCTCTCGAAGGAAAACTTGA
>MAGU01000076.1 GCA_001717025.1 Candidatus Methanomethylicus oleisabuli
GCATTCAACCGAGCCAAGTTCAGTGTAAATGCCTCAAGGCTGGTGCAACAAGCCATCCTCATGCCCATGCGCCCAGCGCGACCGCCCCCGCCGAATCCCTCCGCAGGCAGATCGATGCTTTTTATAGGCTGTGAGGGCGATATCTTCAACCGATGAAGACGATATGCCCTTTGACACCGCCCGCCTCAGGAGGCGCGCAAACGGCGTTCACTACACCCCCCCCTCAGTATTCGTGGCGCACGTCCTCCCTGACCTGCTGGACGACCTCTGGCGCTACTGCTGGGTGGACCTCTACTGCGGGGACGGAAGCCTCATCTTCCCGATCGTGGAGCGCATACCCGCGCCCCGGAGGCCCAGCTTCTTCGAGGGGCACGTGCGGATGTTCGACATAGATGCCGACTCCGTCGAGAGGTGCGTCTCCAGTGCCGTCCGGCTCGGGGTCCCCGAGGCTCTCGCCAGGCGTAACATCTCGCAGCTCGACACCCTGGCAGCATTCCCCGAGATCCGCTCGGAGCACGAGGCCTTCCACGTAACGAACCCCCCGTACCTCTACATCGGCTACATCAGGAAGCACGCCGAGACGCGAGGGCACCTCAGGTACTTCGAGGGCGAGAACTCTGGACTGCAGGACCTCTACCAGGTCGCCCTCGCGAACGACATCCGGCGGGGCACAAAGCGTATGGTCTACATCATTCCCGCGAACTTCCTCTTCGGCGACTCCGCCTCTAACAGGATACGCGAGATGCTCTTCCCCCTGTACCGCCTCCGTCGGGCGGTCCTCTTTGAGGGCAGGATATTCGAGGAGACCGGCACTAACGTGGTGGCATGCTTCTTCGAGCGCAAGGCGTCCGCCGACCTGCTGCCGCAGTCGATCGAGCTGACGAGGGTCGGCAGGGCAGCCGGAGTATGCAGTGGCAGCGTTGCAGGCTCCCCCCCGGAGTCGGAGGCCATCGAAGTAAGCCGCGATGGCCGGTGGCGTGCAGGCGGGCAGTTCAGCGCGATCGTAGGTGGCATGCCGAAGAACGCTCTTGGCGTCCACTTCTACCTCCTCATGAGGGAGGTCGAGTCGAGCCCTGGCGGCCGCAGGGTCTCGCTCATCGACTCGAGCAGCTACTCCCCATCCTCGGCCTCCTACCGCAGGGTCGATGCGACGGTCTCCTCGCCTCTCGCCCGAAGGATCCAGCAGAACGACATCTGGGTAAGGACGATCGACACCGGCTCCGAGCATGGCCTCGCGGGCTTCTACTCCGTCAAGGAGAGCTTCTGCGCGGACGGCGTAGTCGTAGGCAGCAACTTCACCTACAGGACAAGCCCGATCCAGGTCTTCCTAGACCCGCCGTTGCCGCCTGCGGACCTCGAGTTTGTGAGGGTATGGGCGAACTACCTGCTCCGCTACCTGAGGGACCGGCTCGGCAGCAACTTCATGACGACTTACAAGTACTCGGCCTCGAGCTACACCCGGAAGTACCTTGGGCTGAAGCAGGCAAGGTCGCTGCTAATGGCGTGCCCCGTATGGCTCAGCGGGGGCGGGAGGCGCGCAGTCATCGACGCGATCAGGGAGCGGAGGTACCGCGAGGCGTTCGGCTTTTGAGCATCCACTGCCCCTGCGCATGCGTGCGCATTTGCGCCTGCTCTGTAGGGCGGCGCCCTTCACTTGCCTGCTCAGTTCGGTGTGTGAGAGAAAGGTTTTTTTCGGCGGCTCGCCATTACTCTATCCTGACAGAATATGGCTGACATCTACGAGCTCACACCCTCGATGAGGCTCCTCATGACGATGCACCACGCCTCCGCCGTCGACATCGGTTCAGCCAAGAAGGTCGAGGAGCTTAACCTGATCTCTGACATGCCAAAGAACGAGGTTGCCGGGGCGCTGGACGAACTCGTATCCTACGGCTACGTCGTCAGGAAGGATTCGCTCTACTACCTCACAAACCTTGGGATCGGCGTAGTCCGGAGCGTCTACACATAACGGGATGCCCCCATGAAGCCAATAATCAACATCACTTGGGAGTATCCTCCCTGGGCAATAGGCTCCATGTCGCAGGAGCTCAAGCGTGCCCTCCCGCCAGCCGCCAACTCGTTCCCGATCTCGCTCGTCGTCCGGGGCGACCGGGACGGTCTCATAGAGATGGACGGCATGAGGGTCTACACCGCCGCCCAGTCGATCCGAGACTCGCCGCACGTGCTGGCGCACGCGCACGCCCTTAACATCGACCTCCTGCGAGGGGCCTGCAACGCCTACCACGACGCTGGCGGCGCCCAGCTGATACACACGCACGACTGGGTCAGCTCCCTGGCCGGGGCGTACCTCTCTGCGAACACGGGAGTGCCGCTCGCGGTCTCGATCTACACGACCGAGACGCAGCGGGCTGGCGGGCTCCCATCCCTCTTCAGCATGGCGATCTTCGACATCGAGCGGCACTGCCTCTCGAGGGCGAGGTGGGTCATAGCCGTCAACGAGGTCGCCGCGCTGAGGCTGAAGAAGGACTATGCCGTGCCGCCTTCGAAGCTCATCCCCTGCAGGGGCAGCCTCGCCACTGCATACAAGCAAATGGGGGCATCGCGCTGATGCGCATCCTCTCCCTCGCGTGGGAGTACCCTCCACACGTAGTCGGCGGCCTCGGCAGGCACGTCCACCACCTCACCGAGGCGCTTGCCGAGAGGGGGGTCGAGAACACCGTCATAACCTTCAGCGACGGCACGTCTCGGCCGGTGGAGACCGTGGGCGGCGTCAGGGTCCTGAGGGTCAATCCTTACTCGATGAGGTACCCCGACTTCGTCTCGTGGGTGCACGGGCTGAACTTGCTCATAACCGAGCGCGCGAAGTCTGCCGCCCCCTTCGACATGATACACGTCCACGACTGGCTGACCGCCACCTCCGGCATAGCCCTCAAGCACATCTACCGCCGACCGCTCGTCGCCACGATCCACTCCACCGAGATGGGGCGCAGGGTCTGCCTGAAGAACGATACGGAGCGGCACATACACGACATCGAGTGGTGGCTTGCATACGAGGCGTGGAAGGTCATATGCTGCAGCTACTATATGGAGGGAGAGGTCTCGAGGAACCTCCTCTGCCCACGCGGGAAGATCACAGTCATCCCCAACGGCTTCAAGGCGGTATTGAGCTCCGGACCGGGCGCCTCGTCCGAGCCGTTCGACCGCACAAAGTACGCGCGCGAAGGCGAGAGCATAATCCTCTACGTGGGGCGCCTCGTCTATGAGAAGGGCCCTCATCTGCTGGTTGAGGCGGCGCATAGGCTGGGGCGCGACGACCTGAAGTTCATAATGGTCGGGGATGGGCCTATGAGGGCATTCCTGAGGGACCTCTCGGTGAAGCTCGGGGTCGCCGGCAGGGTCTCTATGCTCGGGCACGTGCCGGACGCCCTTCTCTCCTCCCTATACCAGAGCGCCACGGTCGCGGTCTTCCCAAGCCTCTACGAGCCATTCGGCATCGTCGCCCTGGAGGCAATGGGGTACGGCGCGCCCGTCCTCGCGTCTGACACCGGAGGGCTGGGGGAGCTAATAAGGAGCGGGTACAACGGGATGAAGTTCACCTGCGGTTCATCGGAGTCTCTCGCCGCGGCACTGGCATCGATGATAGGGGACCGTGAGCTCCTTAGGCGGCTGTCAGAGAACGGCAGGTCTTGCCTTGGCAACTACTCGTGGTCCGGGGCCGCCGAGAGGACGCTGGACCTCTATTCGCGCGTCCTGGCCGAGTACAACGCCGGCAGCTGGAAGCCGAATGCATAGCGGCACCGTATCCATGAGGTCCTTATCCTCGCCGTCGCTCTTCTTCAGAACTCTCCCCTGATAAGGGGGGCGTATCCCTCGGGCGCGACCGGGAGCCCCGTCTCGCCGCCGAATATCTCGAGGAACGCCTTGTCAGACGCCCCGGCGGTCGGCCTCCCAGCGAGCCGGACGTTGAGCGCGAACCCGTCGCCGCGCTCTGGCCACGAGTATGCCCCCATGTTTACCGATGCCACGCCCATCTTCCAGTAGCCGCGGAGCACGCGGACGATGCCCCCTGCAAGCCCCCTCACGCCGGCATCATCAAGCTCGAGCAGCGAAGCCGCCGGCGACGCGCATATCCCCAGCACCTCGTACCCGCACGTCGGCGACCACGGCGCGAACCACTCGAAGCCGCCGCCGCTACCGATGAACCTCGCCGAGCGCCGCTCCGCCTCGGCGTAGTCTGCCCAGAAGCTCCTCCCCTCCCTGACGAGGTAGCCTGCCGCAGCCGAGTGGTACATCGCGACCGCAGCCGCCGGTCTCGTCGATGCGATGATCTGGAAGTGGGGGTGAAGTATCGACGCGCCGGCAGGGGGGAGGTGGTTCCAGCCAAGGAAGTGGAACCGGGCACCCGCAGCCGCCCCCCTCCTAGCGAACTCCGCTGCTGCGAAGAGCCCGTCCGCTATCTCCGCCTCGGTGAACAGGTCTAGGTCGAGCTTGTGCTCCGGCGTGAATGCGCAGACGCCGTGGATTCCTGAGAGCGGGAAGAGGTTAGGGAAGACCGTCGCCCTGCCCCGCCTTATCCTGCCATCCGGGGCGAAAGCCGGCGTGAACTTGGGCGTCTCAGCCTCTATGTTGGAGGGGCAGAAGGGGCAGTTCTTAGGGGCCGGCTCCTCTGCCCTGCACATCTGCTGCTTGGGCCTCCCGGCACGCGTTATGTTAATCCTGCTCGCAGCGCCGGTGAGGGGGTCAAACCTGACCTCGACCTCCTGGGCGAACTCCTCGAACCCCCTGCGGGGGTCCAGCACAGTCGTCCTCTCGATAGCCTTCTCAAGCCTAATAGTCATCATCCTCCTCGTGCGACTGAGCCGGAGTGGCATTCGGCGTCTCCTCCTCTCGGTCCATGTCAGTATTGGCCTCAATCGCCGCCGTGGCTCCTGTGCCCCTCTCGGCGCCGGCATGCCTCGGCACCATCATGAGCTCTGGGGCGTCCTTCAGCGACATATCCCTGCCGAAGAGCTCCCTCTCCGCAAGCGATATTGCCTTGTCTACCTCGGCGACCACCTCGTCCCTCCTCCCCGGGGCGATGCCCCTCCTCATCTCGTCCAGAGCCGCCGAGAGCTGGGGGCAGACGAGCACCTCCTTAACCCACCTGCTGAGGTCCCCCCTCTTGATGTGGAAGTCAATTGCGTCCTCCGGCAGCTCTAGGAGGACCTTCCGCAGCTCCAGTAGGTTCCCTGCCTTGATGCCCATCGGCTTCGCGAAGCCGCAGTAGAAGTGGAACGAGTGCCCCTCAGGGAGCGCCCCGAGCAGCATCCTGTAGTACCTCGACTTGCCGCCGAGCGCCATGTAGACCTTGTAGCGCAAGTCCGTCAGGGTCCATGAGAACGCAAGGAAGGCCTCTACCGGGCTGTTGAAGTGGCTGAAGTAGGAGTGGACCGCCCCGGCACTGCCCCCCTTCGTCGACATGTAGTGGTAGTGGTCGCTCGTTGTCAGCAGCCTCCAAGCCCTCAGGTACCTCCCCCCAACGCTCTTTGCCATCGGCTCGACGCATTTCATAACGTCGAAGCTGTGCCGCTGCATCTCGTTCGAGAGCCACGCCGACTCGTCCCTCTCAGCGTCCGCCCACGAGATCTCAGAGTCCACGTCTATCTCATCGACCGGCTCGTGCCTGCCCGCCGCGTCGGTCGGCGTGGCGAACCTCAGCCAGCTGTACTTGCCCACCTCGTGGGGCAGCCTCCTCAGGAAGTTGTGGATGCCGCTCTCTGGCCAGTGGTGCTCGCCGAAGGTCTCGAAGTCCATGCCCAAGAAGACGATGTCGCCCCCGACTCCAGAGAGCCAGCCGGCATACTTCTCTGCGGTGAGCGGCCACTCGGGCCACTCCCTGCTGGTGAACCTGAACCCTATGTCGTCCGAGAGCCGGTAGTTTCTCATCAGTACCTTCAGGTTGCAGCCCTTCGCCTTGTAGACATAGTTGGGCGATCTCCATCCCAGCATGGTGTCGACGCCCTCTGTCATGGCGGTCTTGAACCCCATGCCTTGGAACTCCTTCGCTATCCTGTTGCTGTACATGAACTCCGTGTTCTCTATGGCGGTTGGCTTATAGTCGAAGAGGTCCTGAAGCACCTTCGTCTGCATCTCGACCTGCTGCCGAAACTCGCTCTCGCTTATCCTGCTCGCCAGCGAGTGGAAGTAGGTCTGGGCAGTCAGCTCGCACGAGCCGGTGTAAGCCAGCTGCCTGATAAGCTCGATTATATCCTGACCCCACATGCCGCACTGCTCAAGGAAGACGCCGGATAGACCAAGCGCACACTTGAAGCCCCCCTCCCTGATGCACTCGCGGATAGTCTTGAGCGCCGGCAGGTAGCACTTCTTAGCCACCCCCTCGAATATCTCCCTGTTCAGCTCGTCGTCGAAGTATAGCTCCTCGATCTTCTCGGCATCGACAGGGAAGTTGCCACCGTACTGCATCCTGAGCCTCTTGGGCTGGTGGAGCTCGAAGAACAGGACTATGTCGACCAATTGCGCCGCCGGTTACATTATACTCGTTAGTTATATTTCAATTTAAGGCACCGCCGTCGTTGTCATCCTCGGCGCAGCAGCCGCATACCTGGCGATGCGCAGGAAGTAGCCACCCGCGCCATCCAACCCCCCGCCCATTTTTTTGGGCGCCCTTTTTCCGTCTTTTTTATGATGCGCCGCAACTCAGGAACGCGAGGCGCTCGCCCGCCTATCTGCCCGCCGTCTGTCCACTCGAGAACGGCACCACTGCCTCCTCATCCCTCACCGTGAAGCCTACGTCGAAGAAGCATGTGGTTGGCGCCACAAGCCCACGGGTTGGCAACCAAGTAGCTTGGGTTGGAATGCAAGTGCCGTTGCCTCGTATATGATTGGCAGAACTTCGGGCTGCATCTTATGAGACGGCTCTACATCCGCCCTTTTCACAATAGACTCCACCCTCTCCCGTTATGACCTTAAGATGGGCGAGCGATGCCATGGCGCAGTATTCTGCGGAGTATTACGGGCTTGGGCGCGATCCATTTTTAATTGGTGATGTAAACCGTGTGTCTATGAGCCACTCTATGCTGTCCCGCATCTATAACAACGCCACGACCGGCTCACCTGAAATTCATCGTATCCGCCCGCAAGCTTGCCTGACGCGGCCCGAAACCCTAACCGCGCCGGATGGAGGGAATGTGCAGCATCAGCAGCCACGATGCAATAAGGTTGGTTCTTCACAAAAGAATTTGACCCATTAAGCGTGCCGCGTATCTGGAGGCGCTTAGATCCTTTTTCCGATTGAGAATGCCGGCCCCTTCGGCATGCCGACCCCGTGGTAAGTATTCCCGGACGCGTTCCAGACGAGGGGCCTCACCTTAGCGGGGTCCATCTTGCCCTCCCCGTCAAGCACGCCGGGATCCGCCTTGACGTCCGCGACCTCGCCTATGAACTCGGTGTGCAGCCCGATCTCGACCGTCTTGATGAGCCTGCACTCGATGGCGACGGGGAACTCCTTCACGTAGGGCGCATCGACTAGGTCGCTCCTCACCGGTGTTAGACCGGCTGCCGCGAACTTATCGCCCCCCCTCCCGGATGCGATGCCGAAGTAGTCCGCCTCCTTGACGTGGTCCTCTGACGGGATGATCACAGTGAACGCCTTCCGCTCAATGATGTTTCCATAGGTGTAAGTTGCCCTCCTGAGCGAGACGTAGATACAGGGCGGCTTGGAGCAGCATATGCCTGCCCACGCCGCAGTCATGGCGTTCGGCTTGCCCTCGCGGTCGTATGTCCCCACGACCCAGACCGGCGTAGCCGGAGCTATGGGCTTCGCGCCCAATGATATCTTCATAGCATGCCTCCCGGAACTCCGCTTCTCTTATGAAAAAGGCGCCTCATCTATAGAAGCATTTCTGCCGCTGTTAGCTGCTCATATGTAGCCATATAGCAGAGATGCCGCTATGTAGTATGCGCCAAGGACTAGGAGCATAACGCCCGTAACCCTGTCTAGAGCCTTCGATAGCCTTATGACCTGTGCCTCCTTCTCGGTGCCCCCTGCCGCCAGCACTGCAGCGACGACCCACATCGGCACCCCCATGCCTGCGGCGTATGTGAGCATCGCTACGCCCCCTGTGAGCGGTTCTCCATTTGCAGCGAGGAGCGAGAGCGTCGAGAGGAGGAGCGGCGCCCCCCTCCCTGCAGTTGCCAGGGCGTATGCGATGCCAAACGCGAGCGAGCCTCCGGCGTTAGAGCCTGCCCCCGGCCCTGATACTGAGCTCGCGCCCAAAGAGGCTCGTGGCATGGGGAGGCGGATCGCCCTCAGAGCCCAGAGCCCTATAACCACCATGAGTGCCCCCGCAACGAAGCTGACTGCCCGCATCGCTTGGGGCTGTAGGAGGGCTCCCGCCAGTGATGCCGCTGCGCCGAGTGGCACGAATACGATGGCAAGCCCTGTGGAGAATAGGATAGCGATCCTGAGCCTGCCCCCAGACTTTATGAGCTTGGGCACAATTGGGGAGAGCATGGTCATGTTGATGGGGCAGACGCCTGCAGTAACTCCCATAACCAGCGCCCCCAAGACCGCCTCAATCACGATTCTCCGCCTCCCGTCATAGCTGCGCCTCCCTTCCGCGTTAAATCGCCTTCTTCCGGAACGACGGTGACCTTCAGCCCATCGACCCTGACCACCCTCACCGTGGCGCCATTCCTGATCGGTCTGTAGCTGACCGCCTTCCAGCACTCCCCCTCGATCTCCACCGCCCCCTCAAGGTCCATGTCTCTTACTGCCCTGCCTGTCTTTCCGACCATCGCCTCAGCGCCTACCTTCGGCTTCATCGCCTGCAGCCGGTAAGTCTTGAGCGCCATGAACGCGAAGAACACACCCGCTAAAACACCCATGATGATTGCCGAGCCGGCACTGATGATCCCGTATGATCGGAGGATCCAGAGGACTGCAATGGCGATTAGTATCGCTACAACGTCGTCGCTTATGAACAGGAGGCGCCTCGCCAAAGATTGCATCTCACCCACGCTCCAGCCGGCATCTGGATTGGTGCCGCCCCTTTTATACAGTTAACCCGCTGAGCGGATACCTTTTTATTGTTTACTGATGGTAACTAAGCCCGGCGATCACTGTGAGGTTCGACATCGCATTTATCGGTTTTGGAACGGTGGGTCGGGGGCTTGGCGACCTGTTGCTCGAGAAGCGCGCCGAGCTAAAGGAGAGGTACGGGGTTGAGTGGAATGTAGTCGCCATCTCCGACATAAGGGGCGGGTCGATAATGGACGACCAGGGGATAGACCTCAGAGAAGCGCTGAGGCTCGCTGACTCGAGGCAGAGCGTTGAGAGCATGCCCGCGAAGAGGAGGGGGCTATCGGCGCTGGAGACGATCAAGGAGAGCTCCTGCAATGCCGTGGTCGAGGTGACCTGGACGAACATAACGGACGGTGAGCCGGGCTACTCTCACATGAAGGCCGCCCTTGAGATGGGGAAGCACGTGGTGACGACGAACAAGGGACCCATAGCGCTGCACTACCGGGAGTTGGTGAGGCTGGCGGATGCGGGGAGTGCAAGGCTCAAGTTCAAGGGGACGGTGCTCAGCGGGACGCCGGCGTTCAACCTCTTCGACGATCCTCTAGCCGGGTGCTCCGTCTCGTCGGTAAGGGGCATAGTGAACGGCACGACCAACCTTATCCTTTCCGAGATGGCTAAGGGTAGGGGGTACGGCGAAGTGCTCAAGGAGGCGCAGAGTGCCGGGT
>MAGU01000077.1 GCA_001717025.1 Candidatus Methanomethylicus oleisabuli
TCTATCATCTTCGGGAATATGCTATACCTCTTCATAATCACCCTGATATTTAGCCTCATCGTTTACCAGTTCTTTCAGAGCTACACCCCCTTCGTACTGGTAATCGGCTCTTTCGTGCTCGTACTCCTTGCCCCAAAACTCCTTGCTGCAAGGGGCGAGTTCGACATAACCTCTGACAATCCGTCCATCCACATAGCCGAACTTCGAATGAAACGCAACGAGTTCGATCAGGTTATGAAGACCTGCTTCCCCAAGATTTCTGAGATAAAGAAGAAGATTTACGAATCCACTCTTGCTATAGGAAAAGACCTCGATCAGGACACTATAACCAAGTCCCTTAACGACTATGGCGCAGTCTGCACACCTGAAGCCGTCAATATCAAGCGAGTGGATGTCTATCATATAGTCAAGGACCTTGCTGACAAGTTCGGCTTTAGAGTGCCAAAGATAACGCTATTAAACGTCCTCCCTCCAAACGCAGCCGCTACCGGCGTATCCCCCAGGCATGCAACCGTCCTTGTGACTAGCGGGCTTATCGCACAGATGGATGCCGACGAAATAAAATCCGTCCTCGCGCACGAGTTCAGCCATGTTAAGGCAAGGGATCCGCTAGTTCTATTGTCACTTGCGACCCTTGAATATCTCGTCCGTGTCTATGTTTTATGGTCTTTCTTCGCACAGTTCGGCTTTCTAGTTGATCTGCTCTACCTGATCTTCTCGTTGACTCTGCTCTTCTTTGTGGCAAAATTCCTAGAGGCACGGGCAGACTTGGATGCTGCCTTGGTTACTGGCACACCAAAGCTTCTGGCGTCCTCCCTGCGCAAGCTGGGTCTTTGGAAGTTCCATTCCCGCATATTTGAGGTCGCCAATATCGGCGAATGGCTGAAATGGGACCCGCATCCTCCGCTCTATTACCGGATCAGAACACTCGAGACGCTAGACCTCTCAAAGGTTCGCCATACCTACCTGACTGCAATAAAAGGGTGCCTGATTGGCTTCATAAACTCATTTAAAGAAAGGTAGGAAGGTAAAGGCGATGTCCCGGCGTAGGAGGGTCGTGGTCTTTTCGAGCGCCGCCACACGCATGGCGCCCTCCCCAATGGATCCAAAGATCGTAAACATGCTAAAAAAGGCAGGGTTGGGTGTACCTGCTTCGGATCTTGAGCGGGAGCAGGAATACCGATTAGCATTGGCGCCATACGTCAAGCGAGCCCGTGACCTATTCAAAGGATCGTTCCAGCTTATGTCCGGCGCCATCCAAGCTGCCAAAGGGGCTTGCCTTGACATAGACCATTATGTGATCTCGCCGAGGTATGGGATAATTAGCTCAGAAGAAAGGATAATCCCTTACAGGTTCTCTCTAGCCCATAGCAGCCTTACTACGGTGCGGCAGGCATCCTTGAGGTTAGGCGTAAACGAGCGTTTGAAGTCAATAATGTCAAAAGGGTATGACATCTGCTTCCTGGTTGCAAACAAGAACGATCTACTGCTCGTTCATGACCCCGATTCAGGCAGGGATCTCTCGTCGATGTGCCCCTCGCTTACAGTCCTATCCGCTGGATCCACGTTCGGCCTCTTCAACGAAGGCGTACGTTTCTTCGGCATAACCAATATTGGAAGGCGATCAAAGAAATTCGTGAGCCTTCTCGAGGAACTCACTACGATGCCGTTGTTGCATTACAACGCCAAAGAGAAGCAAATCCAAATATAGCAGTCAACGGTTCCCCGCGTTTGGCATCTTCTTGTTTACTGCCATCTTTATCACCAAGTAGCATGATAATCCCGCCGCCAAGCCTATGGCTACTGCTACCCCCAGCCCAGCGGAGAGCGATACTGCCTCCATCGCGGAGGGCATCGCGTTTGCCGAGCGGCCTTCTTCCACATCCAAAGTGGTTTTATTTGATGAGGCGCCATCTTGAAAGCTAGGCGTATACATGTCAGGCGTCATATGAACTATTTGTGCCTGGCTCAGTAATATTGGAGAGCAGACCAGCCCTATTCCTACAACCATCGCCAATGCTACTACTATCGCACTCCTCGTTTTTTGCCTCTCCCACTCTTTTTTATCATCATGTATCATATAACTCTACATATTAGAACGGTCTTCTTCGCCAAGCCCTGATCGTTTCACACCACATTATGATGCACCCTGAGATGCCAAAGATGAGCGAGGCTAGCGTCTGGGGCGTTGGTGAGAGCGGGTAAAGTATAACGTAAGTGATCAGCATGCTGGTGAAGAATACTGAATAGAATAGATAGCGCGGGAGCATCATGCCTAACACCTTAACGAAGTCTGAGAAGACCTCTGCCTTGCCTCCCTCGACAGCTACATAGCCGCCAGCAGCGTCCTTATCGACAAGCCCCATGCTCTTCAACTTCTCTAAATGATACGCTGCAACGCTGGGGCTACTTAGATTCAGCTCTCTCATTATCTCTCTTGGTCCGACGCCCTCTGTTCCTCTCTTCATTATTGCCCAGTAGACTCTGAGTGTGGTTCCCTTCAGCTCCGATCGGACCTTCTCGTGGCTTTCCATACCTCAAGTAAGGCGTCTTTGTTATATAGTATTTTTGAATTTGTGCGCACTTCAGGAATTTGACTTACATTGAATTTGTCGATTCCATGTCAGAAACCCGCAATATCTGACAAAGCTTATATAGTCTCAAGGAGGTATCATGGTGTTGTCTGGAGGAGAAAAGAGTGCTTCTATCTCGGAGGGCTTGTCTTTATCTACCCTCATGGCGTGCGCTCTAGTCTCTCACTTTCAGCGTTTTATTCAACTTGGAGGTAAAATGACAGTGCACTCTATCAATAGGAGGGGTGGCCTTTACCCAAAATGATGGGTATTATCAGCCACAACTCGAAAAAATGGATCGAACATCGCTCGAAAAAATACAGCGCGAAAAACTACTTGTTGCCATAAGGAGGGCCAATAAGGTCCCATTCTTGAGGCAGAAGCTACGTGAAGCAAAGCTTGAATCCATAACGGGTCCTTCCGACATTGCTAAACTGCCGTTTACGTTTAAGAAGGACATAATAGAATGCTTCCCGTTCGGGGCACTTGCAGTACCGATAACTAAGGTCGCTCGAATACACACCTCATCGGGCAGCACAAACAAGCCAATCACGACCTTCTACACGAAGAATGACCTTAGGGTTTGGTCAGAGCTGATGGCCCGCGGACTTGCCGGAATTGGAGCAAAAAAGGGCGACATATTCCAGAATACAACATCGCAGGGCCTATTCACTGGTGGACTTGGACTCATAAGCGGCGCAGAACGTCTAGGGCTCGTTGTTGTACCATTGGGCTCGGCAAATCCGGACAAGCAGCTGGAGACGATGAGAGACTTTGGAGTGACCGTCTTCCATGCGATCCCATCCTTCGGTCTAAGATTGGCCGAGGCACTCGAAAGTAAGGAGAATGCGATGCGGGCAACACTCAAGATCAGGCTTGCATTATGCGGCGCCGAGCCATGGACCAAGGAGATGAGGCGCAAGATTGAGGGCACTCTCGAGATAGATGCCTTTAACAACTATGGCTTTGCTGAAGCAGGGGGGCCTGGCATAGGCGTGGAGTGCATCTTCAAGAACGGTCTTCACGTCTGGGAGGACCACTTCATAATGGAGGTCGTCGACCCAAAGACTGGCGAGCAGCTTGAAGCAGAGGAGGAGGGTGAGCTCGTGATAACACCATTGGACAGGGAAGCCATGCCCTTACTACGATATCGGACAGGCGACATAACACGCATAATTGATGGCAAATGCGAGTGCGGCAGGACGCACCGGATGATGGAATGGATGCGTGGCAGGATCGATGACATGATAAAGATAAGGGGGGTCGGTCTATATCCGTCGAATATTGAGAGGCTTATAGCATCGCACGCCGAGTCCAACGGGCAGTTCCAAATTGTTCTATCGGGGATTGACGATATGCTAGTCAGGCTCGAGGTGAACAACGCGGCGTGGCGCGATCCAACAGCAGTTGCAAACTTAAAAACGACCCTCGCGCATGAGATCAAACGACAAACCCTCTTGAGGACGGATGTTGAAATCGTAGCGAGTGGAACGTTGCCCCGTTCCGATGGCAAAGCAAGGCATATCGTCGACCTCAGGAGGATTTCCTGATGCCCTCCATGCTGTTTCAACTGGTAGCCGAAAACATACCCAATCTCAGTCCCCTTGGGATCGACTGGTGGATAATTCTTGGCGGGTGGCTCCCTGGTTGCCTCGCAGTGATCGCCGCCTTCATCATGTGGCTCAAACCAACGAAGGAGGGCGAAGGCGATGAGTGATCAGATCAATCTTTTCTACGCCGCAATTATTTGCTTATATATGGTGGTGCTAGGCATCATCGGATGGGTTGGCAAGAACAAGGTGAAGAGCTGTGCAGATTGGTATGTTGGCAACTTCCAGATAGGCGGCGTGGTGATGGGCGTCGCCTTCTTTGCCACCTACTTCAGCGCAGTGCTCATAATTGGGTTCGCAGGCAACGCCAGCCAGTGGGGGATGAGCGCCACGGTAATTGGCATGTGGCATGCAGTAGCGGCATTCGTTGCGTTTGCGGTACTCGCACCTGGCCTGTCTAGGATGTTCAAGACACTGAACGCGTACACGTTCTCCGAGTTCCTAGCGCTGCGATTCAGGAGCCAAGCTCTCGGTACATTGTCCTCGCTTATCACAAGCATCTTCATTATCCCATACACCGTGGCAGCATTCATAGCAATGGCCGCCGCCCTCTCATTGTTGGTGGGGCTTCCGTTCTGGGCCGGCGTATTGATCTCGGGCACGATCATTGCCATATACGTCTTCAGTGGCGGGCTCTTCTCGGTGACGATCGCGGAGTTCCTTCAGGGCATCGTCATGACTATCGCAGTAGTGGTTGTATTGGGCGCCTCATACTCTATGCTTGGGGGCGTGCTCTCCGCACACCAGGCATTGGCGTCTATCAGCGCTTCAACGGTGACCTTTCCTGAGCTGGGCAGCGACCTGTGGGCAGTGATAATCGGTCTATCCGCAGTAATGAGCTTCGGTGGCTTGGCACAGCCACAGATGATACTAAGGTATGCTACCATCTGCAACAAGATAAATCGAAAGAAGGCTTTGCTGATCGCAGTACTCGGGTCTTTCATATTTCCGCTAGCCGCATACTCCTATGGCCCTCTATCCCGTGCGATAATGCTGTCAAACGGCTATGATGTGATGACTATGAACGCCAACTTCATTATACCAACGTTCATTAAGACCGCGTTTCCAACATGGCTGGTCGCGCTATTCCTCGCAGGCGTGTTGTGCGCCGCAACTTCTACCATCGACTCGCTCGTTCACATGTCCTCTGGAACAATAACTAGGGACATCATACGTCCACTCAGGCCAAAGATGAGCGACCGCTCACAGCTCTCTCTTTCCAAGATGCTTTCACTAGCAGTCACCGTCGTCTGCTGCCTGTTCGCCATATTCCAACCGGGGCTGATTGTGACCCTGTCTGCTTACACTTGGCAGGTTCTTGCGAGCTCATTCTTCGGGCCTATCGTAGGCGCGCTGTTCATAAAGCGTTCGAACAAACTCGGAGCAATCAGCGGAATGGTCGCCGGATTCGCCGTATCTCAGCTCTGGTATCTGTTTCTCGCCCCACCGGTGACGCCAATATACGCTTTCTTCCCAGGTGTCGCATCTTCGATAATAGTAACCTTTGCAGCAAGTCACTTGGCGAAGCCACTAGACGGCGAGTTCATCGCGAAGCTGTATCCCTGATTTTTTTATTCTTTTTATCTTCAATTTTTTCCAAACAGCATTCCGGAATCCGCTCGTAAGTCAGCTTTACCTGCCCTTCAATCATCCATCCTCTGATAAGAAGATGGATTTGAGCAGCCGCTCATTATGTATTTGGCTGTGGCGGTCTAGGTGGCAGAACTCTGAATTTGACACTATCTTTCCTGCCGCTGATCAGGTCTTCAATATCTGTCGTGAATGCGATTAAACTGATGTTCATCAGCACGAACCTGCCGTCCCTAGACCTTCTTAGTCGGATCTCCCCCTCCTTCGGCGGTCCTGTTCTATGCTCTGGAACCGGTGCTTGCTGGCGGCCTACATCTCCTTGAAAATTTGCCCTCTGCGGTCTTTGGGGCTCATCCCATTCGACATATCCGAGCCTATCTTCCTGTTTTACTTGATGGCTCTCTCTAAGTGGCGGCAACTGCTCATCCGTCTTTCCCTGCAGGGCACCGGCGCTCGTCTTAACTTCTATGTTCAGCTCCGCTGCCTTGGCCTTCAGGCTATCCAAAAGCTCATCCGGGATTTCCCATACCTTCTCGTCCCGGTTCCACTTTGCGCCTAACGCGCTGCTCTTGATCCACTGAACAAGTTCTTGATTATATCTGAATGCGACCTTTACCATAAGCTTCGCCTACTTGGATTCAGACGCTCTAAGCAAATTAAATCTCTCACAATCAATATATTAAATCTGCTATAGGCACGCATGATGCGCTGGCAATCGTCCTTGAAGCAAGCATACGTTTTTATGCTGACATAACCCGCTTGATATCTGCTGACCTCATATGGCGATGAACCTCATAGTTATCGGACCGGCGGGTTCGGGCAAGACATCGCTAGTATCCAGCCTTTCAAAATGGATGACCGGGTCTGGGATCTCAAGATGCCTAATAAATCTCGACCCGGGTGCGGATCGCCTGCCATACGCACCTGACTACGACATCCGATCGATTGTTCGAGTGAGCGAATTGATGAAAAGCGAATGCCTCAGCCCAAACGGCGCGCTTGTCAAGGCAGCCGAGGTCATAGAGGGTCGTATTCGGGAAGTTGCCGACTCTATACAATCTATGCGAGGGGATTTTAGGATTATTGATACGCCTGGACAGATGGAGCTCTTTCTATTCAGGCAGCTGGGATCTGCTTTGGTATCGTCCCTGCGCGGCAGGACGGCTGCCATAATGCTGCTTGACCTCTGCGATATCTCAGGGGCAGATTATGTTACTCTTCGCCTCCTGGGCCTAATAGCTGAGCTGAAATTGGGCGTCCCATCTCTTGACGTTATCAGCAAAGCCGACCTTCTAGACCGAAAAGCATCGCTCGGATGGCAAGAGAACATCTCGGCCCCCAAATCAGAGGGGCTACATGGTGAACTGGCACATAATCTGTCCTCGCTGCTCAACGAATTGGAGCGCCGGAAGAGGGTCATACCTGTTTCATCATTGAGCGGCGAAGGTCTAGAATGCCTCTATAAGGCGCTAGGCGAACTCTTCTGTTCTTGCGGAGACCTCTCCTGAGAGGCGGCACCGCTTTAGCGGTCACTGCTTCCGTGTCGGCTCAACGTCCATCTTCCTTCCAGCAAATGCTTTGAATATGTCCGTGCCGCTCAACATCCCCACTATCTGCCCATTTGGGCCTTCAACTGGCAGCCTCCAGATATTCCACTTACACATTATAGCCGATGCCTTTGCAACGTCCTCTTCTGCATCTATCGTGATAAGAGGGGTCGACATTACGTTACTCAGCGAGACGTCTTTCCCGATGCTCCCTGTTGACATGACCTTGTAGAGGATGTCCCTTGTAGTCACGATTCCTATCGGCATGTCATTATCGGTTACTATGAGGCTACCGACGCCAAGATCCTTCATATACTTGCTTGCCTCATATGCGGACGTCCTTCTGTCTATACTCTTCACCGATGTCTCCATCAAGTCTTTTACCTTTGCCCTCGATAAGATGCGGTTCAGGGCCTTTCCGCTTGGCGTCCTCGGTATTTCCCTGACGAACTCATACGTGCGCGGCACCTTGAACGCCGCAAGAGCCTTTCTGCAGTAGGAATCCATCTCCTCAGGAGTAGCCGTTTCCCCCTCCTTGAGGACGATGAACGCCTTCACACTCTCGCCCCTAACCGGGTCTGGCAACCCCACAACCGCAACTTCCTTTACCTTCGGATTGGCGTGGATCACCTCTTCGACCTCACGCGGAAACACCTTGAATCCGCTTGCGATAATCATCTCCTTCTTCCTGCCTACTATGGTTAAATACCCATCACCATCTAGCTTGCCTAGGTCGCCTGTCCTGAACCAGCCGTCTTTGAACGCCTCTTGTGTCTCGATGGGCCTATGCCAGTATCCCTTCATAACGTTAGGGCCGCGCACAGCGATCTCTCCCACCTCTCCCAACTGGGCCATCCCTCCAGAATCGTCAAAGATTGCTACTTCGACACCCGGTATCGCCGGTCCGACAGACCCTGGCTTCCGCATCCCCCTATAGGGGTTCGATGTGATGACGGGCGAGGTCTCCGTCATACCATACCTTTCAAGCATCTCGACGCCAAATTTTTCCTTGAACTTGTTATATGCCTCGATCGGCATAGGGGCAGATCCGACGGTCCAGAGCCTAACCGAGCTTAGGTCCTGTCTATCGGCCTTCTCCTCAAGCAGCTTGATGTACATCGTAGGAACTCCCATGAAGACCGTTGACCTGCGCCTGCGTATCTCCTCGAGCACTTTCTGGGAATCGAACCTCTCCAGCAACGCTATGGAGAATCCGCAGTAAGCCATGCCGTGCACAATTATTCCCAGGCCATGGATGTGGAACATGGGGAGCGCCATGAGCAACCTATCTGACTCCGTAAGCTCCCAGATGTTTGCCAATGTGCTTATATTGGATATGAAATTCGAATGCGTGAGCATAGCTCCCTTAGACACGCCTGTCGTTCCTGATGTGTAGCATATTACCGCGAGGTCATCCTCCCTGTTATCGGTGTAAGGTCTTGTCTCGTCCTCTTGTTCGATGAGCCCGTAGAATGAATCGCAGCCAGCAGGCGCCTTTTCAGCTATTACGATTATTCGCCTCACTGTTCTAAGCTCTGATCTGACATCTAGCAAATGCTGGAGGTTAGCCTCAGATACTATGACCGCCGCAGCCTCCGAGTCGTTTATCATGTATCGGAGCTCATGCTGGCGATACATGACATTAAGTGGCACAACCACTGCGCCTGCCTTGAGGATGCCAAAGTGTGCGATTATGAATTCAGGCGCATTCTGCATGAATATGCAGACTCTATCCCCCTTCTTTATGCCCATCTTTAGCAACGCTTTAGCTACTTTGTTTGAAGCATTCTCTATTTGGCTGAATGTATATTCTTTATCCTGCCATGAAACCGCAACCTTATCGGGGAGCATCGAGGCGGTATTGGTTAGCAATGAATCTAGAGTCATTATTCCACGACCGCATGTAGCATCCTCGCACTCAATTTATAAACATATTTCACTATCGATTGTTATCTATCATACATTTTTTTAAATAAATATTGATAATTTTTTCTATATCTATTATTGATTTTCAAGTGATTATATAAAAAAACAAATATATGCTGTAATTATCATTATCTATAATGGATTATTCTCTGGCTGATTCGAATGTCCTCCTTATCTGCGCCCCAAAAGGATATCCTTATTGCACTTTTGGACCTATACGACAAGAAACGGGCACTGGTCAAGAGCAAAGAGATTGCCTCCAAGACAGGGCGAGATGAAGGGACCATTCGAAACATAATGCCCATATTGAGGGCAACAGGTCTAGTCGAAGCCATATCTGGACCAAAGGGCGGATACCTGCCAACAGGCAAGGCTTACGAATGCTTTAATATACCTAAGAGCATGCGATCTTTGTCGGTACCAATCTTCACAAAGAATGGGAGCAAGACTGATGTTGTCGTGACCGACATCCTATTCAAGAGCGTCTTCAGCCCAGACTTCTGCCAAGCGATCCTTAAGGTTATGGGCAACCTATCGCGCTTCAATACCGGCGAGGATATTGTGATCGGGCCGACGCCCTCCGGCAGGATGGTCATCGAAGGGACTATTACCGGCAGAGACGACCTCCACGGAGAACTTCTACTTGACGTCATAACTCTCATTAGCATCCCAAAGGCAAAGGTGCAGGACGTCATGTCTAAGCGTCTCATTACGATCCCTGCCTCGATGCACCTCACACAGGTAGCACTGATTCTCTACAAGGAATTTATTAGAGCGGCACCTCTGATGGATGGCCATGAACTGGTAGGCATCATCACGAGTACTGACATTGCCCGTTGCGTATCTGAGGGAAAGACCGACATCACTGCGCGAGAGGCAATGAGCAGGCGGCCGATAATTATCGACTCAGAAGATGACATCCTCGAGGCCATGACTAAGATGCGGCGTTCAAGCATCGGTCGCTTGGTCGTCGTTAACTCCCAGCAGAAACCAGTTGGCATGATCACGCGCACTGACATTCTGTTGCGGATCCTCAAGCCGTTTGAGATGATCGAAGATCGCGGTATTGAGGAGACATTCCACAGTTAATGCTGGCGGGCCTATCCGAATTAGACTGGGGACAGCATATCTGATACCGATTTCAGATCTGGGGGCACCTCTATAGGTTTGCCGCATATGCTGATTACTTCTTCGGGATCCTTGAGAAGGTGTCCGGTACAAACGCAGACCACCTCCGCGTCTCTATCCACTGAACCGATATTTACTGCCTTCTTGACGCCTGCAACCGATGATGCACTGGCTGGCTCGACCCCTATGCCCTCCAGACTTGCGATAATCCTCTGCGCCTCTATGATTTCATCATCCGACACTGCGTCGTAGGTCCCTCTTGATTCTCTGATTGCCTTGACCGCCTTGGGCCAGTTTACTGGGTTGCCTATCCTTATCGCTGTCGCGACGGTCTCAGGCGAATTGATTGGGGCAAGCTCGGATAGATTCTCCCTTAGCATCCTCACAACCGGTGCTGATCCGGCTGCCTGCACTCCGAACATCTTTGGCAGGCTCCCTGTCACTCCGGCGACCTCAAACTCCTTGAAACCTTTCCAGATCGCGGATATGTTGCCGCAGTTCCCCATCGGTACTGCCATAACCTCTGGTACGTGCCCGAGTTGATCTACAACTTCGAAAGCTAGCGTCTTCTGCCCCTCAAGCCTCCATGGATTTATGCTGTTCAATAGATAGATGCCCATCTTAGTCGAGATGCCCATCACAATGTTCAATGCTTGGTCGAAGTTGCCCTTAACTGATATTACCTTTGCGCCGTGCATTAATGCCTGAGCCAGCTTTCCCATGGCTACTTTACCCGCCGGCAAAATGACGTAACATGTCAATCCTGCCCTTGCGGCGTAAGCAGACAACGATGCGGACGTGTTGCCCGTGGATGCGCAGGCAACCGCAGTGGACCCTAGGCTCATTGCTTTGGTGACCCCTAAGGTCATCCCCCTGTCCTTGAAGCTTCCAGTAGGGTTTGCCCCCTCATATTTGATGTAAAGCTTTCTTATTCCTGCCCACTTAGCAAGCTTATCGCATCTGTATAACTGCGTTCCACCCTCATCAAGTGAGACTATCGGAACTCCTTTCGCAATAGGTAGGAACTCCCTATATCTCCATACCCTCATTGGGCGCTTTGCCATCTCTTTAAGGGAGACTTCTGGAGGCTCGATTATCACTTCAAGTAATGCGCCA
The DNA here is from genome assembly GCA_001717025.1 of Candidatus Methanomethylicus oleisabuli. GTDB lineage: Archaea > Thermoproteota > Methanomethylicia > Methanomethylicales > Methanomethylicaceae > Methanomethylicus > Methanomethylicus oleisabuli. Next base: position 11,491 of record MAGU01000077.1, read on the forward strand.
CAAGCCGGGCAGGTATATACTATCTGCGAGGCTTCGTACTCTTTATGGCACTTCATGCACCTGAGGATGGGTTCAGACAATCTTGGTACCCTCTTGGCTGCACTGATAGACGGCATAGGTTGATTTAACACTGTTTGCCGAGAACGCTTTAACCATTGCCTTTCCCACCACATCCGCCATTTCACTAGGGGTAAGCGCAAAGACCGTAGGACCTGCGCCGCTTATCGTTGCACCATGCGCCCCCTCTTGAATGGCTGCCCTCTTTACGTCGTTGAATCCTTTTATGAGCTTTGCCCTCGCTGGCTCGATTATGACGTCGCCGGATATGCCCCTGCCCATCAATGCCGCGTCTTTTTGAACTATCCCTAGTAGCAGTGAAGCGAAAGCCTCCATCTGACCAACCACTTTGCCCAGTGGGACGCTCGAAGGCAGCACCTCGCGCGCAAGTTTCGTCTTCTCCTCTGCCAATTCGATCCTCGGATTTACCTCGACAACCGCCGTGCCTTCGACAGGCGGGAGCTTGATGACATTCAGCGGTTCGTATCCGGTAATCGCTGTAATCCCGCCAATGAGCGCAGGCGCCACATTATCCGCGTGCGCCGACCCGCAAGATGCCCTTTCGCCTTCCATTGCACATCTTAGAACCTGCATCTGGTCTAATGGATAACCTAGAAGTGCATTGACTGCAAACGCTCCAGCTGCTGAAGATGCCCCTGAGCTGCCCATTCCCATCCGTGGCGGTACACCCTTGTCTAACCACATCTTGAGCCGATATCCTTCGGCACCTGCACGTTCAAGCACTGCCCTCCCTGCCACAACACAGGCGTTCCTCTCAGCTGGTATGGTTAGCGCCTCACTGCCATGGCCTTTGACCTCAATCGTGTCCATCCCACCTCTCTGCAGTGCCACCCGTAGGATGTCCCTTGGTCGGTCCAGAGCCATCCCTATTATGTCGTACCCTGGTCCAAGATTTGCGATGGTCGCAGGGGCCGATACCGTGATCTCGTCTAGGGGCATTTGACTCACCTTGAAGATGTTATTATGAACCCCTTTCTACCAATAAAAAGCTTAGCCATGCTCTCTTCATCCACCGAAAAATGCGTAACCGTTTTAGTGTTGATAATCGATATAAGCCGTTATAAATCTCAACGTAATTTGTTTTCAGAAGTTGATGCCGATGGATCAACAAATGAAAGGTAACCTGCTTGTCATAGTCTCGGCAGTCACATACGGATTCATGGGCATCTTTGCGCGACTGGCGTATAGAAGTGGCGTTGGGGTCATTGAGCTGCTCCTCTTGAGCCTACTTCTGTCATTTGCAACTATAGGCGTAATGCTGCTGAGTAAAGGGCAGCTGCTTCGCCCAACAAAGCGACAATTTGTGAGCCTCTTTGCCCTAGGCGGCATAGCTTACGGCCTGCAATCGGGGCTACTCCTTCTTTCACTTCTATATATTCCAGTCTCAATTGCCGTTCTAGTCTTCTATACATATCCTGCTTTGGTCTCAGTGATCTCTATTGCCCTCCGGTGGGAGCTCGTAAGCAGGAACGCCTTGATCTCGCTGGCTCTGGCATCAATCGGGCTCTTGCTTGTCGTAAATCCTGCATATAACCTATCTTTCTTAGGCATCGCCATCGCTTTTGGGTCCTCTTTGTTTTATACCGTATACGTGATTGGGTGCTCTAGGTTGCTAAAGGGCTTGCCAAGCGATGTAGCGTCATTCTACATTATCGGGTTCGCCGCTGCAACCGTTTCTGCCTTTGCGCTTGCCTTTAGAGGCATAGGCTTCGCATGGGCACCCGAAGGATGGCTCTGGATCGCCTTGACCGCCACAGTAAGTACTTCCGTCTCGATCATATCCTTCATCAAGGGGATGAAGATAATCGGTCCGACGAGGTCATCGATTCTGAGCGTGCTTGAAGTAATTACGTCGGTAACCGCTGCCGCAGTAATATTCGGAGAACTAATGGCGCCAATGCAGGCTATTGGTATGATACTGCTGGTTATAGCGATCATCCTTGTATCGCTGAGGCGGGCGTGATCCGTTTTCAGTAAATACGTTTCCGTAATTCTTATAGCAAGGTCTCGTTATGTATATTCGGTGAACTCTTTGCCTCTTGTAAAGGTGGCTAAGTTAGATGAATTTCCTCCGGGAACAAAGAAGAGCATAAGAGCGTCAAAGACCAGAATATTGCTAGTGAACGCGGGCGGCAAGATATATGCGACGCAGTCGCTATGCACCCATCTCAGCAATCCGCTATCAACCGGGAAGCTTCAAGGTAATCTGATCTGGTGCGACAAACATTGGGCAAGTTTTGACTTAAGAGATGGTAGCGTGAAAGATCTGCCTGAGGGGATGACTAATATTGAACCGCTGAAGACCTATCCGGTGAGCATCGAGGGCGCCGACATCTTTGTTGATGTGCCGGAATGACCTTTCAAAGGATGCTCTCCTGGACCTTTAAGTGCTCCTTGCCAATATGATCCGGGTTACGTTCATTCTTCAACTTCTTGATTACCTGAACACTTTAGCGATTTTTATTGCAGAAAAGTTATTTTATTGAGTTACATCCTTAATGATGTGAACCCCTCTATAAAGCAAGCTTTAAACGCTGATACATAAATTTAAATCCAACAGATATTGGTTGTAGTGAAGGTGCCTTGAATGGATAAGCCAGTCTTCAAATTCTTCAAGCAGAAGTCTGACGTGGTGAAACTGACTCCAGAAGTGATCCGAGAAAGGAAGTCGCTGCTGAAGGCTCCTGTTGAGCCGGTTGATATTGAGAATGTGGCTTCTATCAAGGATTTGGTAGAAGCTTGGAAGGACGGTGGCATTCAGTCCCGCAGCCTGGCTGAATGTGCCATGGTTTACGAGAATATGCTCTCCGATAAGGATAGGCCCACCGTGATGCTTGGGATTTCTGGTGCGCTGATCGCCGGCGGCATGCGCAAAGTATTGAGCGCGATGGTTTCGAAGGGCATCGTGGATGTCATCGTCTCTACCGGGGCGATACTTTATCAGGATTATTATACTGCCTTGGGATACCGCCATTACAAGGGTACCCCAAATTCGGATGACGAAAAGCTACACGACCTATACATCGACCGCATATACGACTCATACGTAGATGAGATTGGCTTCGTGCAGTGCGATGACCATATCGCAGATTTCTGCTCAAAGCTTGAGGCTAGGACTTACTCGACCCGCGAATTCCTGTACCTGCTTGGCTCGACCATAAATGACGAGGACTCGATCCTCTACCAAGCGCACTCACATGGTGTCCCCGTCTTCTGTCCTGCCATAGCCGACAGTTCCATCGGCATAGGGCTTGCTGGATTCTACAGGTGGGCCGCAGAAAACAAAGTCAAAACATTTACCATAGATGTCATGAAGGACAACTTGGAGATTGCCCAGGTTGTGCTAAAGTCAAAGAAGACAGGATCGATATACGTTGGTGGAGGGGTCCCAAAGAACTACATCAACGACTCAGCCGTAATGCTGGATTATACGAAGGGGCACTCTTACAGCTTCCAGATAACCACCGATGCTCCGCACTGGGGCGGGCTTACTGGAAGCACGCTCGATGAGGCAAAGTCTTGGGGGAAGGTCTCAAAGAAGGCGACTCGGGCAACGGTCTACACCGAAGCGACGATAGGGCTTCCACTGATAGTTGGCTACGTCCTTCAAAAAGGCTTACATAAAGGAAGGTCTAGCCTCACATTCGAGTGGCGCAACGACGGGCTAATGATAACGCATTAGGCGCTAGACTGTTTGCTTTAATATCGCGCCCCTTTTCGGGGCGCTTATTTGTATCCCCTAATCATCATCGCATTTTTGTCCATGGTCTCATCCGCGCCATTAGTTGCCGTCGCTCCCTGCGCGACCCACGACCTCTATGTTTCTATGGATGGGCAACCAGCCGAGGCTGTAGTTGTTTCAGGCGATTGTCGCGTCATTGCTAAAGGAGGGCATGCTGTATTGCGCGGCTGTCCTCAATCAGTTGATGTATGCATAGGTGGCACTTGTAGCAATGTCGCGCTTTGGTCTGGGCCGTCAACAATAGTCGATCTTTTCACGGTATCCTGCCGCGCCTTGGATTTCTATGGAAACACGCTTGACAATGCGACGCTATACCTGGACGGCTCCATTTCAGCCTCTACAACGTTGCTCCTACGTGGAAGTCATCTATTCCAATATTCTTTTGGTGGGCTTATGTTTGATCTAGGGTGGCACGAGATTGTCAACTCTTGTTCTATAGAAGCCAAACTGGCGGTCTCTGACCTAAGCCTGCAGATCTTTCAGGGGTCGGCGCACGCTCCTGATGGAACTTTTATCGATGCCAGATCTAATTCAACGGGCGCCGTTCACAACGCCATAACTGAGGGCGGAAGAGCCCGATTCCATAAGCTGCCTTTTGGAACATATAACGTTTCAGCGGATGGGGCTTGGGCACTCATCGTTCATAATTCATCTCTAATGAGGCGCTTGACTTTAAATTCCCCTAAATATCTCGACGCGTCTATCAGGAACTGTTACTTGCTATTGCCATCGGAACTCAGCATTCGGATGCTAGACTGCTATGGCGAACCGGTTAGTGAATGCAGACTCGAGATCTTGCAAAAAGGATTCTCGACGTTCGTTACTACTGATCGCTTTGGCAAAGCCACTCTTCTTATCCCTCCTTCACTCACTTTGCATGAATCAATAGTCGTCATCGGGGAGGATGTCCAAGAAGAGCTACTTATAGACCGCAATCCGGCGCCGGTACTTATGATCTCTTGTGGCATCGCTATGATCGCATATATGCTTGCAAAACATTTTTAAACCACAACTCCATCCGTCCACATGCCTAACGAATGCGTGGCTGCGGGACGTCGCCATCATGTTATGTTGTCCCATTAAAGGTGGCGGCACTCTGGCGAGTCGTCAATGCCGCGCTGGCCTGCTGCATCGCTTGGGGGCTCGTGGATGGCATATTCTACGCATGGGAGCTTCATTATGATCGTAGAAAGATAGAAACGCTGGTGTCCCTATCAAAATTGCCAGACGGTGTCGAATCAGCAAGATCATTATTGGAGGAGGATTTGAAAGGCACCGTCATTGGGTCATTGGATGGTCGTGACCAGCAGTGCTTGCATAACTTGTTGCTTGAGAAGATCCAGCATATAGATGTAAGCCGTGTCCCGCTCAAGAGCAGCCTCATTACGGTCTTGGTTACCTTTGGTCTAGTCGTGGGAACTGCCGTAATCGTCCTCTCTCCATTTGTATTGATTCCCGATGTTTCTACGGCTTTGTCATGCTCGAACGCTATGGGCATAGTTCTGCTCTTCTTCGTTGGTTTTTGGAGGGAGTACGATGCGCGGCTCAGCCTGAAATTCAAGTCCGGAATAATGACTGCACTTGTAGCGTTAATAATTGCCCTAGTGACGGTTTATCTGGGCGGTTGATCTTGTCGTCTCCTTCATGCTACCCGTTCGATATCCTTCCAAATCCAGGGTTACCCACTCGAACCCTAGCCTCCTAAGCCTATCTACTATCGAAAAACGCGTTTCTTCATCAACCATCTTTGTAATCTCAAATGGGTCTACCTCGATCCTTGCCATATCGCCATGGACCCTCACCCTCACCAGCTTAAAATTAAGCCCCTTTATGAATGCCTCTGCCTCATTCACTCTGCGCACGCCCTCAGGCGTTATCTCCTCCCCAATGGAAAACCTGGTGGCTGCGCACGTATTAGACGGTCGGTCGCATTCAAGCCCCTTCCACTTCAGCATCCCCCTCACACCTCCCTTTCCTATTCCAAGCTCAGCCAAGGGGCTCCTTACGCCCACCTCATTTAACGCCCTGATTCCCGGACGATCGAGTCGTAGGTCATCGCTGTTGGTGCCATCTACTATCGTGTCAAAGCCGAGCACCCTTCCGTTGCGCTTTATGCACCTCATTATTGTCCTCTTGCAGTAGTAGCACCTGTCTGGGGGGTTCATCACCGCCCTCTTTGGCAGCCTCACTTGAATCACGAAATGCCGTATCCCCAAAATCCTGGCAATGGACTTTGCCACCTCTATATCGCCGCCACTGGAGAAGAGGGTCTCAGCGGTGAAAGCCGCTGCACCCTCTCCCAACGCCTCATATGCGGCAAGGGCGACGATCGTGCTATCCACGCCCCCTGAGAAAGCGACAGCAACATGCTTATCGGCAAACCACTCTTTCAACTCTTTATATGATCGCTCGCTATCAATCATCTCAAATTAGCCTCTCCAAAAGAATCAACAACAACCTGAAACGTTCTGCATCCTACGCTCCTGACGACCCGTGACTGAATCTTCGTAATATCAAATATTGCGGTTGCCCTATCCATGACTCGTATCTCGGCCTTCCTTCTGGCCTCCTCTTTTGACTTGCCCTCTATGTGGAGGTATATGTGCACCCATCCTCTGCGATTCAGATACCTGACTGCGTGAATCAAGTAATCCATAGCCAGTTCAGGGAGCGGCATCAATACCCTATCCGCAACGCCTTGCAGGCTCACGAAATCCTTGGCGTCCCCAAGAAGCGGAACCACTCTGCCCTTCACCCTGTTAATCTCAACGTTCTCAACCATTAATTTATACGCATCTGGATTGCAGTCTATGGAGTATATCTTATTTACAGCCGACAGTCTTGCCATGGTTATGGAGAATGTACCCACTCCCGCAAACATGTTTACTGCCATCTCTCCAGGATGGCAGATTCCTGCCATCCTGCGCCTCTCATATGAAAGGCGTGGCGAGAAGTATGCCCTTGAAACGTCGACCTTGAATTTGCATCCGCTCTCGCTGTATATCGTTGACGTCCTCTCCTCCCCCGCAAGCCACTCGATTCCTCTGACCCTCTCCACAACATTGACAGGCGTTGTCTGCCTGTATACTGCCTTCAGTGATGGCAGCTTCTGGAGAAGCCTTTCTCCGATTTCATGCCTCATGTCTAGAAGGCTGTATGGCACCTTGATTATGCCTATGTCCCCGATTATGTCAATGCCCGAGAGTGCCTTTGAGGCATCGCCGCCTTTGAACGCGCCTTCAAGTGCCTGACGCATGGCCCTTCTTCGCATCTTACCACCGGTCAACGCTTTGGCCTTATATTTATCCTGAATCCTAACTTATCCTCCATGCGTTGGATCTTTTTATGCGTCCTCCTCATTATTATTGCCATGCTCTCATTGGGGACATACACTTCTGCCACTTGTCCATTGTATGCCACCTCCACCTCATTCATATCAACATACTTGCTTATGACCCTCCCAATGAGCGGCTTTATTTTATCTCCCCCCGTCAAGCCTGCCTGGTCCGACCTCTCGTGCACCCTGTGCTTAATGGGCACTACAAAAGTCCTTTCACCAAAGACGTAGATCTCATACTCGACCTCGCCGTTTTCTGAATTCTTCACTTGGACCACCGGTCTAGTCAGGTCCGACTCGGTGAGCCCATGTGGAACTTTGACCGTTGTGGCGAGTTCATATACCCTCTCGACCGTCCCCTTGTTTATGAATACGACGGTGTCTATCACAGATGGTATGACTCCTAACTCTACCCTTCCAAGGAATCTTTGGATCGAGTCGATAGGCGTAGTTGCATGTATGACCCCTACCATGCCAACACCCGCCAGCCTTAGATCAGTGAATATCTTGAAGTCGTCAGTATCGCGCATCTCATCAAAGAACGTGTAGTCTGGGCGGCTTAGCAGCAGCACATCGTGGAGCTCTTCCGATGACGACCTAGCCTTTGAGTACTGTGTGGCTGTCGGTGGCAGGCTAAGGTCTCTTGGAGACTCGATCGTTTTAATGATCTTGTTCTGCCTCAAGTAAAACTTGGCTAGTGCCATCGCAAAGGTGGTCTTACCCATCCCTGGCGCTCCCGCGATCAGTACTCCCTCTGCGCGATCGGTGAACCTTGTTAGCAGAGTGCTTGGCAGACCGTAGTCTTCAATCTCAAGGACCGCCACCTTTCTTGTAATCGTGAGCTCGAGCCTCTCCGAGAAGGGCGGAAACGTGATGATGATTCTGCTGTCCTTTAACATGATGATGCTCGACCCCTCCCTCTTGATCTCTAGGAACCCCTCGCCAGACTCTGCCCTCTCGAGGATGTCCTGTACTACCTTTTCAAGCTCAAACTTCGTTATCGGCTCTCTGCTAACCTCCATTAGTTGCCATTTGCCCGGCCTTCCAATCTTTGCCCGTGGGGGTATGCCCTCTTTGAGGTGAACCGACATCGTATCCTTAGTAAAATACTTCTGGAAGATCGGCTCTACTGGTCGTTTACTCTTTCCTTTTATAACCCTGACTCCTATCGACTCTGCAAGCTTTGCTAGGTTCTCGTTTGATGCGATAAGCGTATAGCCGCCATCATGGGCCATCTTTAGTACCGATTCATCCGGATCATCTGTCTTTCTGGCAGCCTCCATTAAGACGATCTCAATGCCTGTCTGCGTGGCCACAGCCCTCAGCTTCTCAAGCTCATCAAGCCCCGTGATATCGCCGCGTTTCGAGTCCCTTCGGATAACGTCCACCACAACATTAGAAAGAATTATCCTGCGCCCAATCTTGCCGCCGCATATGAGGTCTGCCGCAAGCCCAGATCTTATTGAAGTGATGTCTGGGACGGCATCAAAAGCAGGTCCTTCAGATTCCGAAACCCCATCATTAATGGATCTTTTCATGGATTACCATAATGCGGCGTCTTCTAATGAATGTTTTTAGGATCGCCTTTTTCAAACCCTCTTTCTCATGAAGTTGGAGCCGGGCACTTTGCGGTAACCCCTCCTCCTGTAATAATCCCTTACGCCCACACCCGGGAGCACTACAACGGTATCGCGCCCATGCTTCTCCGCAGCGATCGCTTCGGCCGTCTCTAAGAGCCTGCCCCCCCATCCTTTGTGCTGAAAACCATCCATGCCAGTGCCACCAACGGGGGCCTGCTGCCCATAAACGTGCAGTTCTCTTATGATCGCGGCGCCATGAACCTCCTGTCTGTGTGCCTCCGGAGACGGAATTCTTAGCCTTATAAAGCCGATGAGCAGGTCCTTCTCGACATCCTCTACCGATATGAACTCCTCCATTCCGCCGCCCGCCTTGTACGACCTAACCATGACCTCCGGGCGAATCGACTCCATCTCTACACCCCTCAATTTTGCTAGGCCAACCTCCCTACACCTTATGCATCGGCACCTCGATCCCCTCCTCTCCCCCTCCATATCGACGAGCTCCCTGAGGTTGCTCCTTTTGACGCCACCCTCGATTATGCCCGCGGGAACATCACGCTGGATCCTCGCCACCCTTACCCATTCCGGGAAACCCTGCTGGGCAGTCGCAATGAGGTCTACCGCATCTTCACATGATAGGGGCTTGTAATTTCCAGCCTTCCAAATCTGATGCAATAGCGTCCCCTCGATCACAAGCGTTGGGTATATCTTGAGATAGTCTGGTCTGAACCTCTCATCCTCGAATATCGTCTTCAAGGTGTTCAGGTCATGTTGCCTGCTGGCGCCTGGCAGTCCAGGCATTATGTGGTAGCCAATCTTCAATCCGCTGTCCCTGAGGACTCTTGTCGCCTCAACTATGTGCCTCAGGCCGCACCTTCTGTTCATCGCCTCAAGTATTTTATCGTCGAGCGTCTGGACTCCAACCTCGACGAGGGTCGCTCCCATCCTTATCATTCGGTCGACTTGAGCAGTTCCTGCCCAGTCCGGTCTTGTCTCCATAGTAATGCCTATGCAACGCACGTTACTTGCTTCATTCTCCCTTTGGGCGTCCTCTAGATACTGCCATCCTAGCATCTTCTTCTTGTTGCGGCGGTTCATCGCTTGGAGGCACTTGGTTACAAACCACTCTTGATAGTCGAGGTCAATTGCGGGGAACGTCCCCCCCATTATTATGA
>MAGU01000078.1 GCA_001717025.1 Candidatus Methanomethylicus oleisabuli
CACGACGGTGACGATCACCGGCACCGCGCTCGCCCCTGACACGCTCTACAACATTACCTACGATCACACCTTCAACTATACCCTCATAGGGCAGGGCACCTCAACGAGCGACGGCAAGCTCGTCTTTACCTTCCAAATCGGCGACAGTTGGGGCACCCCTGACGACGACCCTATCCGCGTATGGATAAACGCGAATGACAGCACAACCGTCCCAGAGTACTGGGTCATCTTCTGGGAGTACCAGTCGTACTTCACCAACATGTCGGTGACGCACGCCGGATCAACCGACTACGCCGATGAGCCGTTCAACAATGACACCAATGTCTCCATCTTCGGTTTACAATTCCACTGCCTTGACGAAGTCATGATCTCAGGCAGCTACTTCTGCGTCAGCTGCGGCACGGTGACGGTCAGCATCGACGGGACCGCGGTAGCGACAGCGCCGCTCAACGGTGATGGCAACTTCACCGCAACATTCACCCTTCCTGCGCTCTCCAACGGCGACCACGTCATAACGGTCGACGACTGCAGCAAGACCATGACAATCAACATAACGGTGTATCCATCGCTCATAGTGACTCCTGGGGATGGTCCAGTTGGCACCGAGGTAACATTCTCCGCCTGTGGCTTTGACGCCAACACCCAATACTACATCTATTGGTATGACTTCTGCTACGATGAAGAACAACCCTGGCACAACATCCTCAACGTGACGACCGGTCCTGACGGGCAGTTCAACGTCTCTGCCACCTACGTGGTAGGCACGATGATCGGCGGTCCTCACGAGATCATTGCAACCACCGATCCCCTTGGCACCGATTCCCTTGACGATGGCTACTATCCTCCAAGTACAATGTTCATTGTAACGCCATCCATGTGGGTCACCCCATCCGAGATCTCCAACGACGGCTCGACCTTCACCGTCAACGTCAACGGCTTGCCGGTCACATGTGATAGAAATGATAAGTACGGTCCGGTCTACGGCCTCAACATCGACAACCAGTATGTCTATACTGGTGCAGAAGGGAGGCTTGGACCTGACGCCTGCGGCAGCCTCGTTGTTACGCTGCTCGCCGGCAACTTCAGGCCAGGTCTGCACACAGCATCGCTCTACCTGCGCTGCCCCCGCTTTACAGACATTTCCATATACGACCCTGACTACTATGTGGAAGACGGCTGGGAGTTCATGGGCAACTACTACCTCCCAGGGCAGATCGCACCCGTTGCATACGCGACATTCACGGTAGGCTCTGAGGGCGACCCGCTCTTCGACCTGCTCGACGGATGCTGCGGAACCATCGACAGCATTGCTGACGACATAGCCACCATAAAGACCGACGTCGGGACGCTTCTCTTAAACGTCGACGCGATCGACGCCAAGATCGTGGCACTCGACGGCGATGTGGCAGTCATCAATTCCACCCTTGGGACGATGCAGGCGAGCATAGACGCCATTGGCCTCAAGGTGACCTCGATCAACGGCACCACAGCGGCGCTCGAGAGTAGCCTCGGAACCCTACAGGGCACCGTAACCGCAATGAACGGGAATGTGGCGACGATAAGGACCGACCTCGGCACAGTCAAGGCCGATGTCTCGTCTCTGAAGGGCTTCCTGCCTGTCGACATGACCCCCATCTGGATAGCGGTGGTCCTGTCGCTGGTGGCTGCGATCGCTGCGATCTACGCAGTCGTCGTCATCCGGGGCAAGATTGCGGCTTAAGCCGCACCTACCTTTTTTATATTTTTTCTTTTACCTGCTTCTTCTCCGACGTCCTGCAGCCATCGCCTCATTACGCGCCGCACCCCTGTCTGCTCCCGCCCCGGCATCCCTGCGCATGGGGCAGCGCCAGCGGCGGCACAAGGCGCCTCTTCTATTTAAGGGAGCGCCGCTCTATTGTTATGTGATGCGGTGACCTGTATGGCCAAGATACCGAAAGAAGCCGTGGACATGATGTCCAAGAACGAGACGTGCAAGGTGCTAGCAACCTCAGACGCCAAAGGCGTCCCCAATGCCGCAGCGATCTGGAGCCTCAAGCCAGTAGGCGAGGACCAGATAGCGTTCGCCGAGGTCACGATGAAGAAGACCAAGGACAACCTCCTGAACACTAAGAAGGCATCGGTGCTGGTGATCAGCCAGCCGGGCAAGTCGTTCCAGCTCAAGGGCGACTTCCTCGGCTTCCAGACCTCCGGCCCCGTCTTCGACGCCTTCGCCAAGGCTATGGCGGCTGCGAACATAACCGTGCGAGCCGTCGGCCTGATAAGGATCAACGAGATCTACCAGTATCCGCCCGCTGCGTAGGCGCACGCACCCTAGGCCCGCTTCGCCTGCCCAATCTGCGCGTTCGCGGTAGCGTAGCGTTTAGCGGCCGTCCCGCCATGGTCGCCCAGCATACTCCTCGCCCTCTCCTCAGACGCCACTAGACCAAAGGCTCGAGCTCATCCTCCACTGCCGTGCCGGTGGCGGGGACAACCGTGGCGATGCTGTAGATCTTGGGCGCCTCGATGTCGAGCGACACTATCGCGTTAGCCCCCCAAGCCGGCGGCCCGGTCCGCCGTCCTCTCTATTGCGCCGCCCTGCTTGATGCCTTGTGCCTTCCTGGGGCTGGGGATGGGGCTGGGAATGGGGCTGGGGAAAAAATAGGCCGCCCGGGATGCTAGAACATGTCCCCGAGCGCGTGCGCCATTGTGTATGCGCTCCCGGCGCCACATACCTCGTGTACGACCCTCACCGCCTCGACTATCTCCTCCTTGGTCGCCCCCGCCCTCATGGCAGCGGCTGCATTTGCCCTCACCCCTTGCGGCGCCCCATGGACCGCGTCGATCACCATCACGAGTATGTGCTTGTACTTCTGCGGGAGGGCGGTCCCTGAGAAGGCAAAGTCCCTGTTCTGCCCGATGAGCCTCAGCAGCTCCGGGTCCATCCTCTCGAACACCTTCAGCGGGTTATCCGACATGCATATTGCCTCACGTTACACTCGACGTCCGGCGCTATAAGCTGTTCCTGGTGCCCCCTCTGTAAGCTGCCTGCGCGCTCTGCCGCGTGGGCGGGGCGCCATCCAGCTCCCCCGTGGAGAAGGTCGGGCGCATCCCCCTTGCCGATCCTGATCCGCCAAGCCCCCCTCCCTAGTCGACCTGCACCCAGGAGCCGGTGCCTGCCTGCCTGTCCGCATCCATGCCCGCCGCCTGCCTGCCCTACGCCTTCGCGTCCGCCATGAAAACTCCCATCAGGCGTCGAGCAGAGCGCAAAAGCAATTAGCAGCCGATGCGATAGCAATCCCTGTCTTCCGGGGTGGATCGCAGGTGAGCCTCAACCGAGTCATCAGGGGCAGCTTCTGGCTCTACACCTCCGGCATATCCTCCAGCTTCCTCGGCTACCTCTACTGACTCCTGGCATCCGGCTTCGTCCCGCCCTTGGCAATAGGAGGCGCGGCGTTCATAGTCTGCATAGCCTCCCTGGCGGCTTCACTCTTCGGTTTCGGCGTTTCCTCCGGGGCTACCCTCATGTTCGGGCGCACCGCAGACCGGGACAGGGGCTCCCTCAGAGCCTTCTTCATGACCGGACTAGCCCTCTCTGTTTCCATCACCGCCGCCGTCGCCATCATTGTCCCCCTCCTAGGCTCATTCTTCGGTCTCGCCCGGCTCGACACAATCTTCGTCTCCACCCTCATCGCCCTCGGCAGCTGGCCCCTCATCCTCCAGACTCTCTACCAGTCCACCCTCCGCATCGGCGCCATAGCCCTCGCTGCAATCCTATCCTCGGTCCTCCGCCTTGCCGTCGGTCTCCCCCTCCTTTACTCCGGCTGGGGCTTCATGGATCAGCTAAACGCTTTCTTCGAGTCTTTTAAAGATCCCGAGGATAAAGACTGGAGATAGGCAGACAATCGAGACGCTAATCAATGAAGAGGCATCGTTGTTCACAAAGTATCTTAAGGAAGAAATAGTAACATTAAATCCGATAATCGTCAGGTAATAGCAATGGTTATTAAAGAAATTAAAAATATGAAAATTTTCAAGCTATTTCGAGACGTTCCATGTATACGTATGATATCTAATGCAAGGCGTATGATATCTAATGCAAGGTTAAGAAAAACCATCATAAAGTATCTTGAGGAAAATGGAAAAACTCAAGACGAAAAACAAGCTTTGGAATATCTAAAGAAAAATCGACTCTCTGTTTTTATTCCTGACCCTTCAGCGAAGTATAATTTTACCAATATTAAAGTGTACATTGACGAAGTTAATGGTTTGAGCTATGTGATGCATCATAAGAAAAGATTATTCTTTCCAGAGTTCATGACAATAAAAGAGATTATCAGGTATTATAGAGGTTTATTAATCGAACAGGACCCAATTTCACCACATTATTATTTTTCAGCCGGTGCTGTTATTGAGGATGGGGACGTGGTTATAGACATTGGAGCTTCTGAGGGAATTTTTGCTATCGATATTGTCGAAAGAGCAAACAAGGTATATCTTATCGAGGGGGATGCATCATGGATCAGACCCCTTAAAGAGACATTCGCCCCTTGGAAGGATAAGGTTACGATAATCCATAAGTATGTCTCTGATGTGAACGTCGAGCCGTACGCGACATTGGACAGCTTGCTTATCGGAGAAAAGGTCAATTTCATTAAAATGGATGTTGAGGGTTTTGAGGAGAGAGTGCTTAAAGGGGCAGATGCCCTGCTTTCAAATGAAAGGCTCACGGTTGTGGCATGCGCATACCACAATCAACATAGTGAGAGACATATTCGGAAAATTTTAGCCGAGAAGGGCTTTTTGACCTCAACCTCAAAGGGATATATGGTATTTATCTATGATGAAAAATTGGCGTTGCCCTATTTAAGAAGGGGGTTAGTAATTGGAAAAAAATGAAAAACACTCCCAATATTTTAAGGAAAAGAATCAGCAGAGAATCAATAGCAATTTGTTCTTAATAGATTTCCCTATGTGTGTATTGCATGAGCGATAGAGATTTACATCAAGTATTGAAGCACTTTGTTCGTTTGTATGTTTGCGCGTGTTTTTTATGTATAGAGAGAGTGAGTAGTGGATGTAGTTGCATAGTTGATGCAATTAATTGTAGCAAGTAGTTGTAATTCGGGTTTGGGTTTGTGGTTTAAATTTCAACCTTTTTCCCCAAAACCGCGCACTAGCACTCGTTTTTATAAGTTCAGGCGCCGCTATTAGAAAAGCAGGCGGCAGCATGGACCCAAGCGGCAGGAGAAGCTTTGTGAAAGTTAACATTAGCAATCTGAAGATGGAACCGATCGGCAAGGGAAAACTCCTCCTGTTTAACCTTCTGTCGTTCCGCTTCTTCTGGAACAGCCCAAACGGAAAAGCCATGCCCCTGCTGCCCGGCAATCCTGCGTGGCTTGCACCTGTGATAGCAATTCCATACATGCTTGCCGCTTTATCGGCTGTACACAACTTCGGAGGGGAGAGATACTTCATCCGGAAAGGGGACGAAGTTGCGGGCACCGTCATTATGAAGGCGCGCCAAGATGCCCTGGTCGTGCAAAGCTTGGCTGTCTCGCCGGTCAAGAGGAGGCGCGGCGTCGGCTTTTTCGCCCTCGCTCAGGCGGAAAGGCTGGCCAAACGGATGAAGCTGCCGTGGCTGGAGCTCGATGTGCTGAAGCGCAACGTCTCCGCGCAGAGGCTTTATTGGAAATTTGGCTTCAAAACTTGCGCTGAACGAAGGTTGTCGCTCATGCTCAGGAAACGGGTTTGAACTCGCTCGCTTTGGATGGGTCGTTGCGTATGAATAATGAAGATGGAAAGCTCCCAAAAGGCCAAAACTGCGGCGATGACCAGCTCTGCCAAAGGCTCATAGAGCTGATTCGAAAGACCCAGCACCGGGCGTCGAGGCGCAAAGTTCGCTTACGTGCTTCCAGGCGACACAGAAAATACCGACGATCTCATCCGGGCATTAGACTTCGCCAGAAAGCATCAGAAGATTACATGCCTAGAGACCGACAGGCGCCCACTTTACTACTCCAAAAAATTCCAGCGGTACCTTCAAATAAATAACATAGGGCTCATCGCAAGCAGCAGATTTGGGTCTATGGCGTTCATAGATGGAATGTTCGGTCAATGGAAGACCCAGTGCGTCCATCCAAAAATTAAGGCGATTGAGAAGATGTCGGTTTACGAGAAATGGGAGTACGTAGTTTCGAGCTTTAAGGAGTGCCTCCCTGACATCTTGATTGAGGTCCCGGCACAAACTCGGTTCTTTGGAGGCGATCGCAATCTGCCTGATGGCTTGGACTCGATGTTACAGCCTTAAGAACGGCGCCCTTGCTCCCTTCATCTCGAGAAGACACTGCTGCTGCATAATCTGGTTTCATACAACTTGACGGTTTCCTCTTACTCATCAAAAAGCCCATCATTCAGCAGTCCCCTGTTAGTGGGCGCCTCAATTCTTTCTTTCACTCTATTTCACACGGTGTTGTACTTATAAAGATGAACTGCAAGACGCCTCTATTCTGCCGTGTTGCGCTGCCACCGCTTAATATTAAGGTTCAGCGGAGGCCTGTCCAAGAATTTATTGCAGTAGTTATGTAAGAGTTGCGATTCACGTTTTTCTATGCCGTTCTTTCCTGGGAAATTGAGATTCTCCCATTGCTCAACATATATTTCCCAACTGACCTCGAGGTTTGCCAATGGAAATTTCTTGACGTAATCAAACAGCGCATAAGTGTTCCCTCCAGAGTGATGCTCCTTTATGTTTTTCTTGTTTTCATTTGCAGCCTTCCAAAAGCTCAAGATTCTATCACTAAGCTTATCTGATGATCCATAGTACAGTATTCCACCTTCATCAGTTCCATTGACTCTGTCGATGGGCATTGGCTTATGCTTATCATTGGTGGCGCATCTTATCATATAGACGCCCTCGTCATTCGGTGGAGGCGCTATTCCTTGGATTTTTGAAAAGTTTGGATTATACACCCAAGCTCTTTTCTTTACAGACAGTATTCCATCAAATCTTGACCAAATTGGCATAATATATCATCGACTAATTCCATTTTTATATGTCTAATAATGTATATATGCGTAATTGATGCTTTGCGTAATGGCTCGCAGCTCAGCTACTCTAATCATCCTCCTTCTGTTCTGCATTTCCCATCCAGCTGACATACTGCAGCCTGTTGTAGATTGCCACCTTCATTGCCCTCCGCGTGGCGCCATGCTAGGTCATGCCAGGAGCAGGAAGAGGTAGCACGGCACCTTCGCGCACCGCCCCCCAAAGTCGAGCACATCCTTCGTGACTATGATCCCCCTCTTGGTCGCCATCCCCGTCTTCATGAAGTCGTACACGCCGTAGCAATCCTCCTTCCTTATCCGCGAGGAGTACTTCACCTCCACCGGGAGGTATTTACCGCCAATGCTGAACGCAAAGTCCAGCTCCCTCCCCTTCCGGCTCTTCCAGTAGAAGACCGCGCCCGAGGCATCAAAGAGGGAGCTCGGCGCGAGGCCGTATGCCAGCCGTGCTATGTGGCTGCCGACCACCCCCTCTAGCAGCCTCCCCTTCATCTCAGTCGTCCCCAGGAACATCCTGCTCGCCTCGAACGCATCCCTCCCTGATAGCCATCCCCTGCACGCGTGGAAGATGAATGGGTCGGCGAAGTAGACCTTCCTCCCCTTCCTGTAGAATGGCTGCCCCCTCCTGATGTCGAGCCTGTAGGTCTGCTCAAGGGCATAGCTTGCCTTAAGCGCGCCAAGGTACTTCCCCACCGTCCTGTAGTCTGATATGTCGGTGCCGTCCTTGAGCGCGTTCGGGCTCACCTGCGTTGCCATCGTCTCCGACACTCTCCAGAGGACCTGCCTGGCGAGCGCTTCCTCCCCTCTCCACCGCGAGATGTCCTTCATTATGAGGTTCACGAAGTCGGCGTAGGTGCTGTCCGATATCGAATGCCTTGACGAATACTCGTTTATGGCTTGGGGCATCCCGCCGGTAATCAGGTAGTCGTCGAGCATTCCCTCAAGCATGCGCGACTGCCCCATCACCCTTCTGAAGAGCTCCGGCATCTTCCCGTCCAGCAGCTCCAGCAGCGCCGCCTTCCTGCTCTCTGCAGGGAGCGCCCTTGCCCCCCTCAGCGCGTCGCGGACTTCTGGAGATCGAGTCTCGGCATACTCTGAAAACTTCATGGGCAGGAGGATCTTGTCCGGGCTTCCGTAGCGCAATCCCGCCGTGTTGCCCCTCCTCCCCGCCAGCGTCTCGGACGCCCTCCTGATGTCCATGCTGTGCGACCCTGTCAGTATAACCGTGCACCCCCTGAGCTTGCCTGCATCTATCAGTGCCTTCATTCCCTTCTGCCAGTCCTTCACGCTCGATACCTCGTCTATGAAGATATGCACTCTTCCGGGCTCCGCTGATGCAGGCCCTTGCCCCCTCACTTGGCTGAGGTAAATGTCTATAGCGTCTGCCAGCTGCTTGGGATTGCTGAGCAGATCGCATGAGTAGTAGAATATGTTCTTCGGCGGTGTCCCCTTCTTCAGGAGGTCCAAAATCCTGAGCTTCAGGAGCGTGGTCTTCCCGACCCGCCTCGGCCCCCTCATCGTGTAGATGACATCTGCATCCTCGAACGTCCTGCAGAGGCGCGGGACCCACCTGAATGCTGCCCCCCTCCATTCAACGACCCTCGGATCGCCCTCTATCCTCTCCGGGCTCTGCCACCACGGATTGAACTCGTAAATGTCTGCTGCCGAAATCCTCATGCAAATACCTCTACCATCCTATTTATAAATCCAGTAGTATAACACTACTCTTCTTTTTATATAATGGATAGTATCAACTGATTGCGCCCCTCCAGTAGCCGTATTGAGCATCGCTGATGCCTCTGCTCACGAAAAGGGCTGCCTTAATCAAAGCGCTTCTACCATAATCTGGTCCGCAATCCGGAGCGCGCCAGATTGAGGTCTGACGCTAAAAATCAGTTGCGTTAAGCAGGCACTGGGCAACCGCCACCCCCACCATCATTGCAACGACTATCTATGCCCCCTCATCCAGCTCGTTGACGCTGCGGTAATTGCCCCCCTCCATGGTGATGCCGTAGGCGCCGTCGACGTAGACGTAAAGCTCGTCGCAGGGGCGGCTGCTGTTGAGCCACTCGAAGCGATAGTCGATGGAGACGCGGACGGTATTCTCGTCGATGACCGTCATCGTGGTGCTGAACATCTCCACGGCGTGGTCTTTCGACTCGATGGTTTCGCTGGGCGCTGGGGAAAGGGCGTTGGCAGCGCCGGGGGCTGCCTGCGCCAGGGCGGCGTTGGCCTGCCAGGCGGAGGGCAGAACCATGGAAGGCCGCATTAAGAAGATGATGAGGAGTGCAGTGCAGTGCAGTGCAGTGCCAAATGCCCTCCGGTCAGAGAGTATGATACGGCCACTGTTGCTACGCTTGGCACTCGCCCTCCTAAATGAGGGGTGGTTGTTCTTTGAGGCATCATCTCCATTCATGCTAGTTCCGCCTCAACAGCAGAGGCTCTGTCCAAAAGGGAGGGGCAGTTGGTTGGAAGGCACTTTGACCCCTTCACCCCCAGCTGAACGAGCACTCCCCACCGAGGTCCTGCCTGATGATTATATGGTTGTGCCCCGTTTTTAGAGTGAACTGGATGGTGCCGTAGCAGCCCGCCATGTAGACTACCCCATCGGACTTGACCGTAATGCCAGACCCATTTGCAACAACGCTGGAAAACGGGACCGTCTCTCTTCCCGCCAGCAGCTGCGTGATCGTTATGTCCCTTCGGCTTGGGTTGGACAACATCAGCGTGTACGTCCAAGTCCCAGAGTTTTCGTCGAAGATGCGGCTCGACTCATGGCTACTTGGTGACAGGAAGCAACCCTGCGGACCAGCCCACCAGCTGGAGGCCGGGGGGCTTATGACCAGGGGGCTGACATCGGTATCGGGGCTGTACGGAATTAGTGAGAACCCCAGCGGAAGCAGTAGCAGGCATACAACAACAGCCTTCACAGCCTTCCTTTCCCAAAGAGGCGACAACCTGCGGTACTGAAGCAGCCGGGCGACGACCAGGAATATGCCTGCTGAAAAGATTACGAGTGTCCTTATGGTTAGAATGAACGTTAGTGGTGTGGTAATGCCAGCAGCATAGTCCAGATAGCGGTCTATGAGTCCCCTGCCTGAGGAGCCTAAAAACAGCTGCGCAAAAACATCATAGGGATTGTTGAGATAGGCTATAAGGGAGAGCAGGAAGAGCGCAGCCGCGCCAAACCAACCCCGCCTGCCAGAGCGCAGATAAAGGATGAATATTAAAGGCACCAAAATTATTGGCACCGCAAATACGGGGTGGGGCAGACTCATCATATAGCAGAGAGAGACTATGATCAAGCCCAAAAGAATGTAAATGTAAATTCTACGGGCAGCCCCCTCCCAGTGAGGCATCTCCCCCTTTTTTCGCCCATCCCCTTTTTTTCTCCCCCCCTCCCCTTCCCCCAAAGGAGCCCCACAGTATGGGCATGTGGTTATATCCATAGGCAGTTTTGAAAGGTCTCTGCCGCAGCTGGAACAGGTTTTAGCTGGGGCGCGAAAAGCTTTAGCATGCCGAGCGGTTGCATACACCATGGCACCCGAAGCCAGAAGGAGTGGAGCTGCGAAGAGACCTAAGAGCTGGCCTACCCGGTATTGGGGGCTATCAGAGGGGTAAATGTTGTTGTTTGCGAGGAAGAGCATGCTGAGTACGAAGAGGGATGGGGCTGCGACCATCAGGATCAGTCCCATACGCCTTGTGAATCTGGGCCTCGCGTACCTCCTGGCAATAAGGGGGAGCACGATCCCGAAGGCAACGGCCAAGAGCGGCGCCAGGAAAGTAAGTGCAAGGATAAGCGGCTGTTCTTCACCTAGACCTTCACTGGTCATCGTTCCATTGTAGGAGAGGGGCGCCCCTGAACTGAATTCTATGCGAAGGGCCCACCCGTACTCCTCTCCAAGTGTAGCGTTTGCCGGGATGGCGAAGGGCAGCCCTACAGTTGTCGTGCCGGTCTTGTCCAGGCTTAAGGAGGGATATTGGGACGACGGTATTAAGCGGAAGGTGGCGACTCCGTCTATCTCCAGGTCCACCTCCGTTACGACATCATCACCCGGATTGAACGTTAAGGTGAGGGCGCCCGCCTCGCCGGGGCTGTAGTAGGCTTTGTCAAACGCATAAAGGCGCAGTTCGGCAGCCGCGGCCACGCGAACAGATGGCATGAGCAGAAGGGCCAGAATGGCAATTATTGCCACTGCCTTAACTTTTTTCACCAAATCAACCCCGCCTCCAGGGCACCGCAGAACGCGATGCCTAACACAAAGAGGGCAGGCGAAGCAACGAAACGCAGCAGCCAGCCGACTTCATGCTGAATGCTGCTCGAAAAGTTAATCGCCGCATTCGCGAGGAACAGCCCGTTTGACACAAATACGACCGGCGCTAAATGAGCTGGAGGCACCCCCCAATGCCGCGACGGTAGGTCAGATTCGCTGCCTTGTTGCCGCCTGATTTCCTTCCGCCTCATTTCGTTCGACCCCCTCCGGCAGAGACTTACTTTACGGAAGAGCCACCGGTCAGGAAGAGGAGCAGCAGGAAGCGCGCCAAGAGGCTGCCTCCGGGAAGTTTATCTGTGTATCCCTCTCCGGCTGCATCAGCTTTGCACCCCGCTTTTCAATTATACACTACGCCTGCGCTCTTTATCTGGGTTTCGAAGGCAACTTTTTCCGGCACCCATTCGCCCTCTCTCCCGATTGAGGCGCCTTAACTGGGCATAGCCCCTTTCACGCGCACGGAATACCGGGCTCGACACATAATCTGCAACCTGGAGGCAAGGGTTAATCCTTGAATCCTCATGCTTGTGCCAAGGCAAAGACACTGTGTATTCCTTGACTCTAGGCTAAAAAAAGCACTGTGAGAGGTTGCTGAGAGAGGTCTGCCAAGGGATGTTTTCAGATCTATGAACTCCGGATAACATCATACTGCGTGAACCTCTTCCTCAGCATAAAACCGACCCAGTCTATCCTAAAGCCATATGTCTTTTGAAATACAACTCTGCCAATGTGCTTTATGGAGTACCATGAATTGAAGAAACACGGGGTATACCGATGTATGACAGCCGCCTGCTAACCCTTTCAAGGGGGTGGTAGTTTGCATGTCCAGCAGCTGATTAGGTTCGTAGCTGCAGATGCTGCCGATTCCTCCTGCGCCGTCGTCGCGTCCAGGCCAAGTGCCTGCAGGTAGGGCTTCAGCCCCGCATAGTGCTCGTCCAGCAACAGCCTCAGCGGCAACGCCATCGCCATCCTTCAGTTCACTCTCTAGAATTAGCCTAATAACGGAGCCGGTCGGCGTTGAATAATGGACGGCATGGCGGGTCGGGTCGGAGGCGTGCCGGGGCAGATTGCTGTCCTTCATGATGTCTCCCATACCGCCGCATTCGATTCCGTTAGCGCGCGGCAGTCGTCTGCTTCACGCTGATTATGTACGCCTTCCCGTCATGGTTCTCTATGAGCTTCAAGGCAGGCGTCGAGCTCAGCGTATGGATGCACGCATGATGAATCATGAGTATCGTGTCTTGGAGTTTTCGATCTCTCTCCATTCTCTCGACCTTCAGCCCAATCTCCTCGCATTTATCCGCCGAGATGTGCCTGTCATGCGACTTGGTCAGTGCATGGTCACCCAATCCATTGACTATCCTTCTCACTTTCTCTTTGGCATCCGCGTCCCCTGAAAACATCCCCGTCGCAAGCCACTCCCTCACCATCTCGTCTTACCATGCAATGGCCTTCTGGCACTCGCCTATTAGTGTGGGCGAGTACTTTGCTATTATGGGCTGCCGGCGCCATACAGCCCAACCTGCCGCGGCAACAACCGTGCGCTTCAAAGCCCCAGGAGCCACTTGCCAACGGCTCTGTATGCGATCCTCTTTCCATCAACATCCTCCTCCCCCTCATAATCCTCCGTTATCACCATGCCCTCCTTCAGACTAAGCTCGTCCATGCATCTGATCAGCGCCCTCACCTCGCGCCTCCTAGTCTCGGGGGAGGAGACGTCCCAGCACACTTGGATAGCCTGGGATGCGCTTGCCCCTTCCGCTATCACAAAATCCACCTCCTTGCCATCCGTGCCCTTCCAGTAGTACATCCCACAGGACGGGTCCTCAGCCACCCTCCTCCTCAGCTCGACGGCGACCACATTCTCGATGAGCTTTCCGCGGTTCTCACCCGTCCTGAAGCCCACCGCGTTGCAGAGCCCCGTGTCGATGGCGTAGACCTTCTTGGGTGACTTCTCCTGCGGCTTGACGCTATGCGCGAACCTCCTGACAAAGAAGACCACGAACGCGTCCTCGAGATACGACGAGAACCTATCGATGGTGCCGGCATCTGCCTTGAGGAACTTCTCAAGGGAGTTCGAGGTCGTCGGCGACGATACGTTCGTCATGTAGAATCCGGCGAGCGCCCTCAGGGCGGCGACATTCCTTACCCTATGCCTGATGACGATGTCCTTCTCCGTCATGTCCTCGAAGTAGCCCCTAAGGATCTCCTTCTTGACCTCCGGCTTGCTCAACACGACCTCCGGGAAGCCGCCGTACTCTAGATACTCCTTGAGCATCCCCCTGATCTCGACCCTCCTGCTGGCAAAGTCGACGCGGTCTTCCACCTCGATCCCCTTGAACCTAAGGAACTCCGCGAAGGAGAGCGGGAACACCGTCAGGTCCAGGTGCCTCCCAGTCATCAGGGTTGCCAGGTCCCTTCCAATGATGCTGGCAGTGGAGCCAGAGACCGCTATCTTCGCTCTGCGCAGCTCGTGTGCCGTCCTGACCCACCTCTCCCAGCCGCTGACCCTCTGGGCTTCGTCTATGAACACGGACGGCACCATGTCCGGCTTGAGGTTCTCCAGATATGCCTCAAAGATGGCATCGAGCAGGGGCAGGTCCAGCTCTGCAAACCTGCTGTCCTCAAGGTTGACTATCAGCGTGTTGCGCGCCCCGTCCCTCTCCGCAACCCTGCGCGCCAGCTGCCTCATGATATACGACTTGCCGGACCGCCTTGCGCCGGTAATGGTAAGCACCATGTTGGACCCCATATATGCCTCTGCCCTGGCGATATAGTGCGCCCTCTCCTTCCCTGTATCCAGCTCCTTTCTCCAGAAATTCCAGTCATTAAGGATCTCGATAATCTCGTCTTGCCTCATACTTGCCAATTGTGCAGCCAATCCTATATTTTTACCGCATATATTCAGAATAATCTGCCATTTTTAACGTATATATATGGAAATGAAAGCAAGCACATCATTCGGGTGGCTGGAAATGCGCGCCGCCGCAGGTGCATTGCATTGCGCTTGATAAGGCAACGAGCGCGCCTCCATGTTTGCCACATAGGGCGGCAGGCGCCGGTCCATTGCCAGGTGGCGACTTGTTCTGTTGCCTTGTCTTTCATCATACGCCTTCACACCATGCGCCCAATAGCCTAACAGTCCGCGGCAGCGACAATGGCAGCCACCGTGTGCTTCAAAGCCCCAGGAGCCACCTCCACAGGGGCACGAACCTCACCTCCCTCCCGCCCTCCAGCCCAAAGCCTCCCTCCGTGCCTTTCTGGCCATATTTTACGAATACGATATCCACGTACCTCGCCGGCTGGTCCTTTGCACCTTATTTTATGAACGCGCCGTGCTGCCTACTTCACTATGGTATGCACCCTGCCTACCCTGCCGTCCGCAAGCCGCACCTTGATCCCGTGGGGGTGGGTCGCACTGTTGGTCAGGATCTCCTTCACCACGCCTTCGGTCAGCGCGCCGCTCCGCTGGTCCTGCTTCATGACGACCCTGACACGCATCCCCGGCTTGATCTGGCTCCTCTGCTGGCTGGGCTCCATTCCTGATAAGCCACCGCTCTGCTTGTGCGCATAACATTACTTTTACCTTTTTTAGTCCCCTCGCATCTTATTACAGTATGTGCGTTGTCGCTTTTGCTTCAGGGGGTTCCAAAGGAGCAAGCGCGATGCTGATGGTAAGCCCGAAGTGAAGTTCTACTCTCCACTTGGAGTGGGCGTAAGCATTGGCGGCATTGAAGCGTTCAATAAAACTTATGTTGATGCCATAGCTGAACTGAAGCAAAGCTTTGGAATTTCCGATGAGCGGCACGTATTCGATTCCATGGCTATCCATGGCATGCTGGGCTTAAGAAGGCGTTGCCATTCTGCGACAAGATTATTGGGGCACCTTACGCACTACAACCTTCCAGAAGCGGTAAAGAAGACACGACAAGCTGTATGCCCTCGTCTTAGAGCTTGTAAACTTGGACGCTTTTTCACCAGGCTGTATGCTGGGCCTAACAACTAGCCGCTCGTCGAGAATTACATCCAATGCCTTTTCGAAGTCTGAGGATTGGTAGCCAGATGATGGACCATCGACCCAGCCCGCGCCTCAGCCGCATCATCCCGGCGCGCTTCTGGCTCTATGCCTCTGGGACGGCATCCGGAATTCTCGCCCCCCTGTTCACGTTGCGGCATGCCCAGAAATGGCGCACAGCAGCCCCTCCCGTTCGCCAAGCATCACATTGATGCCCGGCAAGCATTCTCCCGTCAATCGTGCCTTCCCCAGCGCTCCTGCAGCTTTTACGTTTATCACTTGCTGGCGCTCGAGTACGCCTTCACCAGGTTCCAGAGCATCTCCGCCAGCGAGCCCCCGTGGAACTGCTCTGATGCCACCTCCGAGTCCATGTTTGACCAGAAGTGGTCCTGCCGCATCAGCGTCACGAGGCTCACCTCCGCCCCGCCCTCCCCTCCTGCATACTTCGTGAGCACTATCCAGCCGTTCGCGCTCGACTCACTGGACGGCGGAAGGGGGCAGCCGTCCTGGGCAACCCAGAACGCGATGGACTCGCTGACCGGCAGGTCGATCCTGCCCCTGTCCGCACCAGACTGCGTCTCGCCGCCCGCGTAGAGCACGCTCCTGTCAAGGTAGCCGTGCACGTGGACGATGGAGACCGGCGAGTCGGGCTCCGGTATCTGGTAGGGCTCCCCGCCCGCCTCGTACCCCCCTATCGACGCCGAGACGGGCGCCGCCGCTGCGAAGAGCTCGGGGCGCTCGGCTGCCATGCGGTACGCCATCATGCCGCCGTTGGAGTGGCCGGCTATGTAGACCCGCGACGCATCGATCTCATAGTCAGACTCGACCTGCTCCACCAGCGCGGTCAGGAACCCCACGTCGTCCGCGCCGCCCTTGAGCCCCGCGTTGATGTATCCCGAGTTCCAGAAGTGGAGGCTGTACTTCAGCCGCCCGAGCCCGTCCGGGTATGCCACGATGAACCCATACCGCTCGGCGACCGCGTCGAAGCCGCTCTCACTCTCGAACTGCTGGGCGCTCCCGAGGGCACCATGTAGCGCCAGGAGTAGGGGGACCTTGGAGCTGCCATTGTAGTATGACGGGACGTAGATGCGATACTGCCTCTCCACGCCGCCGACGCTGATAACCTGGTATTCGTCCGCCCGCCTCGCATGCTGGATCGCCACCGCGCCGGCAATGACCATGCCAGCCAAGGCTAGCCCCACCAGGTAACCGGCAAGCATGCGCCTCCTCCCCGACCTGTATGCGAGGATCCCCAGCGACACGAGAGCAACCGCTGTGCCGCCGATGCCTACGGTCGCGGCAAGAAGGAACGCCCAGAAGCCATACTGGAGTACCTCGAGGGGGCGGAGCATGAGCAATCCGAGCGCCACTGCTGCCGCTGCCGAGGATGCCAGCGCGACCTTCGCATGCGTCTTCAAGGCGCCACCCGCTTTCTGTGGACGCATACTATTAGGTGGCTATAAAGATAATGGTCATGGCGCGCCGCCCTCCATCACTCCCCTAGCAATCAGAAAGAACAGCGCCTGCCGGCTCAAATCAGGTCACTTCCAGAGCGGGACATAGCGGACCATCCTCCCGCCAACGGCCTCTTCCTCCCCCTCGTAGTCCCACGTTATCGTCAGCAGCTCATTGCACCCGAGCTCCGCCGAAGCCCTGATGAGCGCCTCCGCCTCCCGCCGCCCGACCCCTTCCCTATCGGATGCGTAAGTGACCTGGACCAGCCTGGCGACTTTTGGCCCTTCCTTCACAACGAAGTCGACCTCCCTCCCCTGGTAGTCCCTCCAGTATGGCGTCACCCCCTCCGGCAAACCTCCGCTTGAACAGGCTTATGGCAACGGCGCCCCCCCTCCTCCTGCCAAGCCCTTGAGAACCCCGAGCGGATCCTGTACATCCCCATGTCGAGCGGGTAGACCTTCTTGGGCTGCCGGCGCCATACAGCCCAACCTGCCGCGGCAGCCACCGTGCGCTTCAAAGCCCAAGGAGCCACCTCCACAGGGGCACGAACCTCGCCTCCCTCCCGCTTCTGCTCCCGCCCTTCACGAGGCCGAGATACTCCCTAAAGGAGAATGGAAGGACCTCGATGGCGACATGCCTGCCCGTCAGGTGCGTTGCGAGCTCCCTGCTGAGCAGCCTCGCGTTGCTGCCGGTTATGGTCAGCATGAACCCCTGCCTCTGGAGCCTGTTGACGAAGAGCTCCCCCATCCAGATCCAGATTATGAATCTCGTCGAGGATCAGGTGCCTTGTGCATCCATATACCTGCAGAACCGCCTCCACCCGCTTGTCAAGCTCGCCTGCCTTGAGCCCCACTGGCCGCTCGTCGTCGAAGTTCACGTAGGCATAGGCGTACCCCTCATCTACTACCTGCGCCAGCTGCATGGCGAAGACGGGCTTGCCCGCCCTCCTGGCCCCCGTTATCACCTTTATGATGCCCTCGCCGGCCCATGCTTCCCAGCGCGCTAGGGCCTCCCTGTCTATCAGGTCGCTATCCTCTGCGGCCCTCGATAGCGCCCCCTTCTGATCCGCGACTATCGTCCTTGCCCTCTCGGCTTTATGCTTAACATAAATGCACATTTTAATGTAAAAATATGCAGTATATTGCACACTTTTAAGAACTCCATTAGTTCCGCTCAGGCACCACTTTGACCACAGAAGCCTTATTGCTTGGTGCCGAAGGAGATCTGGCATCTCTGCCACGCCAGGCGCATCATCATGCCGCCCTCCGAACGGCAGGTTAATTAAACTGATATCCAATTATAGGATTATCCTAAAAATAGATAAGTGATCGCCGTGAAGTTTTATGACCGTGAGGAGGAGCTGGATGCCCTTGAGAAGGCTTACTCGAGGGCCGGGGCGGACTTCATAGTCGTCAGTGGCAGGCGGAGGATCGGCAAGAGCCGCCTCATCGACGAGTTCGCGAGGGGGAAGGATTCCATAAGCCTCTTTGTAGTACCTAAAGAGGAGAGGCAGGTCGCAAAGGACCTTGAGGCTGAGGTCCGGTCTAAGCTGGGCTACTCCCCCTCCTTCAGCACCTTCAGGGAAGCCATGGAATACCTCTTCGAGCGGAACGTCGGGCTCATCTGCCTCGACGAGTTCCCGAATGCCCTTGTGGCGAACCCGGCAATCCCCTTTGAGCTGCAGAGGCTCTGGGACAGGTACAGGGGCTCCAGGGAGGTCCTGCTCGTCGTCTCGGGCTCTTATGCCGGCATGATGAAGCGGCTCTTCACGGCCGGGCGCGCCCCCCTCTTCAACCGCGCCACCTGCACAATAACCCTGCAGCCCCTGCCTCTAAAGACCGTTGTCGAGATGCTGCGCGATCTCGGTATCGATGAGCCCTCAGAGCAGGTGTGCTTCTACTGCGTCTTTGGCGGCGTCCCATACTACTACCTCCTCCTTGAGCGGCTCGAGGATCGATCGTTCGAGAAGGCGGTGTGCGCGCTCTTCTTCGGCGTCGGGGCGCAGCTGAGCGAGGAGGGCGAGAGCCTCCTCCGGCAGGAGTTCGGGAACGCCTACGCCAGGTATTACGCAATACTCGACGCCATCAATGCCGGCAGCGTCTCCATGAATGAAATATCCCAACGGCTAGGGATCCGTTCGACGACGCTCATGAAATACATGCATGCGCTGCAGCACGACTTCAGGCTCGTGGAGAGGGTCGTTCCATTCGGCGAGAACCCGGTGAGGAGCAAAAGGGGGCTCTACTCAATAAGCGACAACACCCTCGCCTTCTGGTTCTCGCTGGTCTATGGGAAGCGGTCTGCACCGACCGGAGATGAACTCCGCTCCTTCATAGGCAGGCGGTTCGAGGCCCTCTGCCGCGAATTCTTGGTATCCATCTTGGAGAGGGAGGGAGAACGAGTAGTGAGAGCGGGCAAATGGTGGGGATCTGTGGAGGTCGAGAGGGGGAAGTTCGAGCAGCGGGAGATCGACCTTGTCGTCGAGACGGACAGGGCACTCTATCTGGGCGAATGCAAATGGGTGGATCAACAGGTCGGAGAGCGCGAACTGCGCTGGCTGATCGCATCCTCAAGAGCCTTTGCCAAATCAAAAAAACCCATCAAGCTTGCGCTCTTCTCAAAAAGAGGGTTTGAGATCCAAGGGCGCGATGACCTGCTACTCTATGATGCTGAGCGCATTGTGGGCGATCTCCGGTGCAGCCATTGATTGCCCTCCTCTCCTCTTCCCATCCCTTCCTTCTCCATTTTTTGTACCTGATCCTCTGTTTGTCGAAGCATCCAATTGGCTATTCGCTGATATGCTGGGGGCATGATCAGCTCCACCTTAAAATCGCGCCCCATAAACGCCTCATCAGGCAGTTGATTGAGCCATGACCAGAGCGTCTTCACGGCAAAATCTATGCTTGGACGCCGGCGACCGATCCAACGGCAATCCACAGGCCGGGCTTGATGAAGACGTTCTGATGCCGG